>NZ_JBFULH010000042.1:0-20789 GCF_056400445.1 Pseudomonas sp. P5_B2
GGGCCTGAACCTGCACATGGACGGCGCGCGTTTCTCCAATGCCTGCGCGTTCCTCGGCTGCTCGCCAGCGGACCTGACCTGGAAGGCCGGCGTTGACGTGCTGTGCTTCGGCGGCACGAAAAACGGCATGGCTGTCGGTGAGGCCATTTTGTTCTTCAACCAAAAACTGGCTGAAGACTTCGACTACCGCTGCAAACAGGCCGGGCAGCTCGCGTCCAAGATGCGCTTCCTCTCGGCACCATGGGTCGGGATCCTGGAAAACGACGCCTGGCTCAAATACGCCCACCACGCCAACCGCTGCGCGCAACTGCTGGCCGAACTGGTGAGCGACATTCCGGGCGTGGAACTGATGTTCCCGGTGCAGGCCAACGGCGTATTCCTGCAACTCTCGGAACCGGCCATCGCCGCACTGACCGCCAAGGGCTGGCGCTTCTACACCTTCATCGGCAACGGCGGCGCACGCTTCATGTGCTCGTGGGACACCGAAGAAGAGCGCGTACGGGAACTGGCCGCAGACATCCGCGAAGTCATGTCCCGCTAAGCAACAATCTGCCCCACTGATCGTTCCCACGCTCCGCGTGGGAATGCCTCTAGGGACGCTCCGCGTTCCTGCATCACCACCCGTGCAAAGCCGGACATCGTTACGACGCGGAGCGTCAAGGGCTGCATTCCCACGCAGAGCGTGGGAACGATCACGGATAGCCCGTCGCAATTTCCCACTGGTTCCACGACATAGTCCTCTAGCACAGCCACACAACCACGCCCACCCTAGTCATTCCCTTGCAAAGGAATGCACCCATGGGTCGAAGCCGCTACACCATCACCGAAACCGACAAACCACATTTCCTGACCTGCACGATCATGGAATGGCTACCGCTGTTCATCCGCCCGTACATCGTCGACCACCTGCTCAATTGCTGGCGTTATCAGCAAGCCCATAAAGATCTAAAGCTGTATGGCTATGTCATTCTGGAGAACCACCTGCACTTTGTCGCAGGAGCTCCAGACTTGAACAAATGCCTCAGTCAGTTCAAATCCTTCACCGCCCGGCAAATCATCGATGACCTACTGAGCAAGGGTGCGGAGCGCACATTGCAGCGTCTGCGCTTTAGTAAACGCGCGCACAAGCAGGATCGGGTTTATCAGCTGTGGCAGGAAGGCTCACATGCAGAAATGGTGTACAGCGAAACGGTGATGCGCCAGAAGCTCGATTACATCCACTACAACCCGGTGAAGCGTGGGTATGTAGATTTGCCAGAACACTGGCGATATTCAAGCGCCAGAGACTATGCAGGCAAAGAGGGCCTGATAGAAATTCAACGGTGGTACTGAGACAGCGATCGCGTTGATCGTTCCCACGCTCCGCGTGGGGATGCCTCTCGGGACGCTCCGCGTTCCTGCATCACCACCGGTGCAGAGCCGGACATCGTTACGACGCGGAGCGTCCAGGGCTGCATTCCCACGCGGAGCGTGGGAACGATCATTACCTGAAGACATCGTCTACATTGTCTGCGAGCGTTTTGATCCGCTCTCATAACAATAATCAGGAGCGCACGCATGTCATTGAAAGGCAAAACCCTGTTCATCACCGGTGCCAGCCGCGGGATCGGTCGTGAGATCGCGCTGCGCGCGGCGCGTGACGGGGCCAACATTGTGATTGCGGCCAAAAGTGCCGAACCGCATGCCAAGCTGCCGGGCACGATTTTCAGCGTGGCGCAGGAAGTCGAAGCGGCGGGTGGCAAGGCGTTGGCCTTGCAGGTGGATGTGCGTGACGAAGACGCGGTACGAAAAGCCCTGGCCCAAGCCAACGAACATTTCGGCAGCATCGATGCGCTGATCAACAATGCCGGGGCGATCAAGCTGACCGGGGTTCAACACATCGAACTCAAGCGTTTCGACCTGATGCACCAGATCAATACCCGCGCCGTATTGCTGTGTAGCCAGGCCGCCCTGCCCTATCTGAAAAAAACCGGCGGGCACATTCTCAACCTGTCGCCGCCATTAAATCTGGCGACCCAATGGTTCGCGCAATACAGCCCCTACACCGTGACCAAATACGGCATGAGCATGCTGACGATTGGCATGAGCGAGGAATTCAAGAATTACGGCATCAGCGTCAATTCGCTGTGGCCACAGACCATGATCGCCACCGCCGCCATTGAGTTTCAGCTCGGCTCACGCGAGTCGTTCAAGCATGCGCGCACGCCAGAAATCATGGCAGATGCCGCCCACGTCATTCTGGACAGCAGCGGTCGCAGCCTCACCGGACGATTGCTGATTGATGAGGAGATTCTGCGCGAACACGGCGTGACTGAATTCGACCATTACCGCTTTGAGCCCGGCACCCACGACAAGCTGATGCCCGACTTATTCGTGGACTGAAACACCGACCCTTGTAGGAGTGAGCCTGTTCGCGATGACGCCGGAACATTCAACATGGATATTGACTGATCCACCGCTATCGCGAGCAGGCTCACTCCTACAGGTTTAAAACTCGATCCGCACGTCGCCCTTCGGCACGCTGCAGCACGACAGAATGAACCCTTCGGCTTCGTCTTCCTCGGTGATCCCGCCGTTGTGTTCCATCTCGACTTCGCCACCCAGCTTCATCACCTTGCACGTCCCGCAGATCCCCATCCCGCACGCTTTCGGAATCAACAGCCCGAGCTTGGCCGCAGCGGCGTGAACGGTTTCACCAGGCGCCACGCGAATGCTTTTGCCGGACGCGGTGAATTCCACTTGATGCAGGTCCGCCAAGTCGACTTCCGGCGCATCCGCGGCTTGTTCGGCTTGCTCCACGGCGTCGGCGCGTGCTTCGGGTGGCGTCGCGCCGAACGATTCTTCGTGATAACGCGACATGTCGAAACCGGCGGTTTCGAGCATGCGTTTCACCGCGCTCATGTACGGCGTCGGGCCGCAGCAGAACACTTCGCGCTCAAGGAAGTCCGGTGTCATCAGTTCGAGCATTTTGTGGTTCAGGTAACCGCGATAACCGGCCCACGGTTCGCCCAGACCATGCTTCTCGCAGATCAGGTGCAAGCTGAAGTTATCGATCCGCGATGCCATGTGTTCCAGTTCGCGGTGGTAAATGATGTCTTTGGGCGAACGGGCGCTGTGGATAAACACCATGTCGACGTTGCCGTTGGTGTCATAGAACCAGCGCGCCATGGACATGACCGGCGTGATGCCGACGCCGCCGCTGAGGTACAACACTTTCGGCGCGGTGAAGTCCATGGCGTTGAACAGCCCGACCGGCCCGTGCACCGCCAGTTCCTGCCCCTCATGCAGGGTGTCGTGCAGCCAGTTCGAAACCTTGCCGCCCGGCACACGCTTGATGGTCACCGAAAAACTGTATGGCACCGAGGGCGAGCTGGAAATGGTGTAGGAGCGCATGATCGGCACGCCTTCGATTTCCAGCTCCAGGGTGACGAATTGCCCCGGTTTGAAGAAGAACATGATCGGCTGGTCGGCCATGAAGCAGAAGGTGCGCACATCCCAGGTTTCCTGGATGACTTTGACGCAACGGACGATGTGTCGACCATTGGCCCAGGTCTGGGTCGTTACCGGATTCAGGAAGCTGTTGGACATGCTGTTCTCCACCGCCGATGCTCGGCCTTATGTTGGCGATTCTGCGTAACGCGCGGACCACCCATTTACCTATCTGCGACATTCACATACTTATCGCGACCAGCCAGCAGCTACCGGGGGTTGCGCGTCGGGAACAGATTGGGCCATGTCGCCCATGGATAAGGTTCCGGGCAACGCCGGGCCCACACTCGCCCCATACCAAGACACAACCTTTACACCTTGCGTAGCAAACCGTAGCCAAGTCACTTTCGCCGGCCACACAGAATGGCCTTGAGGATCAAATCGATGGACGTCACCGCAAAAATCAGTCTGGGCGATCCACTGGAACCCGCACGCAAGGCCACCGCGCAGATGCTGCAAGAGCGCGAGCGTACTTTCTCGCTGCCGCAGCCGTTTTACTCTGACGAGCGGCTGTTTGATATCGACATGCAGGAAATCTTTCAGAAAGAGTGGTTGATCGCCGGCATGACTTGCGAGATCCCGACCAAGGGCAACTACCTGACCCTGCAGGTCGGCAAAAACCCGATCATCGTGATTCGCGGCGCTGAAGGCGTGGTGCATGCGTTCCACAACGTCTGCCGCCACCGCGGTTCGCGCCTGTGCACCAGTGAAAAAGGCAAAGTCGCCAAACTGGTCTGCCACTACCATCAGTGGACGTATGAGCTGGACGGTCGCCTGCTGTTCGCCGGCACCGAAATGGGCGCTGACTTCGACATGAAGCAGTACGGCCTCAAGCCGGTGAACGTGAAAACCGCTGGCGGATACATCTTCATCAGCCTGTCGGAAAACCCGCCGGCCATTGATGACTTCCTGTCGACGCTGAACCATTACATGGAACCGTACGACATGGAGAACACCAAGGTGGCGATTACCACCACCTTGATGGAAAAGGCCAACTGGAAACTGGTGCTGGAAAACAACCGCGAGTGCTACCACTGCAACGCGTCGCACCCGGAACTGTTGAAAACCCTGCTGGAATGGGACGACGTCACCGACCCTCGCGCCGACCAGGCCTTCAAGGACCACGTCGCCGCCTCAGCCGCTGCCTGGGAAGCCGAGAAGATCCCTTACGCCCACGCCAGCTTCGGCCTGCGCAACCGCATCGTGCGCATGCCGCTGCTCAAAGGCACCGTGTCGATGACCCTGGACGGCAAACAGGGCTGCGCCAAGCTCATGGGCCGCATCAAGAACCCGGACCTGGGCTCGATGCGCATCCTGCACCTGCCACACTCGTGGAACCACTGCATGGGCGATCACATCATCGTCTTCACCGTGTGGCCGATCAGCGCTCAGGAAACCATGGTCACCACCAAGTGGATCGTGCACAAGGACGCGGTTGAAGGGGTGGACTACGACGTGGAGCGCATGCGCAAGGTCTGGGACGCCACCAACGACCAGGACCGTCGCCTGGCCGAAGAGAACCAGCGCGGCATCAATTCCACCGCGTACCAGCCAGGGCCTTACTCCAAGACCTATGAGTTTGGCGTGGTGAACTTTGTGGACTGGTACAGCGAGCGGTTGCTGAATAACCTGGGAGCTGAGCCTGCGCCGTATCTCAAAGGTGTTCCGGTCCAAGGCTAAGTCAAAAGCTTCGCGAGCAAGCCCGCTCCCACATTAGATCGGTGGTGTTCATAGACGTTGTGAACGACACGGTCGAGTGTGGGAGCGGGCTTGCTCGCGAAAGCGCCATCCCTGACAACACGTCCTTTCCCCGATATCCCTCCCCCGATCCAGAACTGTACGAAATATGATCTATTCCGTTCAGCGCTATGCCGCCCGCACCTCCCAGCCTTTCACAAACAAGTTATCCACACCTCCACCCACAGCTATTGGGGACAAGTGTGTTTTTCCGAAAACTTTCTCCACAGAAACCAAAGAAAATCCGTGACTTATCCAGAACCCCGCTTTTGAACAGCGGCTGGTTGTTTTTTGATCGAAAGCTTACAGGGAACGTTCGACGTGGCTTGCAGAGGATGGCGAACACCTTATCCACAGAAGCGCCAACAGACTTTGGGGGCAACTTCTGCGGATCTGTGGAAAACCGTTGAAAGCCGCGATAAATCGAGGTTTCCGGACAGTTTACCGGTCCAAAACGATAGATTGGTCGTTATTTAATCAGCCACCTGAAAAGCCCGGTTTACATGGCCTGTAGCGGTTAGCGAACATCTTATCCACAGAAGCGCCAACAGAGATTGGGGGCAAGTATTGAAAAACGGGAAACCTTATCCACTGCAAAAAGTCTGTAAAAACCGTCAGTTAGGCTGGTTGTTTTTTGTACGAAGGCCTAAAGGGCTTGATTTGTATAGGGTGTAGCGAGAGGCAAACACGTTATCCACAGAAGCGCTAACAGGGTTTGTGGGTAAATCAGATTTTATTCAAGCACGACCGACCTGATTCAGTGTCCAGGTTCAATTCATAGTCATTGAATGCCCGCCACCCCAGCAGAATCGAAGGTACGTACTGTCCCGACACCAACGACGGAGGAATGGTGAAGCCCGGGTAATATTTGTAGGTCATAACCCTCGTGCTCCCGGACAAATCCAACTCGCCCTTGAAGATCTGGTGATGCGGGTTTCCGGCGACGTGAATGGGATAGTCGCCCGGCGCGGCGGACGTCAGGTAATCAACATTCCCGGTATCCAGAATCGCCAGCGTCGCCCGACCATCCAGCCGTGCGGCAATGGTCAGTCTTTGATTGATGTCTGCACGCGAATAGCTAATGGGTGAATCGCATCGCGCAGGAGGCTCAGCGTTAAGTGCCAAGGTCTTTTTCGTGAGCTTCAGGCGCCCCAACTTACCGATCAGATCAAGCCCCAACAAGTTATCCCGGTCACTGACAAACACCAGGACGTTCTTGAACTCGCTCCCGCCGATCTTCAAAGACTCGAAGATCCCGAGTTTGGCCGACAGGTCATGCTCGCCATAATAGGTGCTGTAGCCGTAATGGGAGTCGGTCAACAACGTGATGCCCATCCGCTTGGCAGTTTTGTCGTTGAGCCGGGTTTGCGGGGCGCCGGTGTCCAAGATAAAGCGTGTCGAGACACCATTGGCCGCTTTGACGTTGATGTAGGGCAGCACTTCGTCTGCGACGTACCCCTCACTGGGGCGTGGATAAATCGGCAGCACCTCTCGCCGTTGGGAGTTGGTCACCGAAAAATCGCCGACCGCGCGCAGGGTGGCAAGCGATTGGCGGCCAAACATGGAAAACAAGACGTTGAGCTCGGGGTCATTCGCGATGGCCTGAGCATGGCGGCGCTTGATCGCCAGGTAGTAATCAGGCAACTGATTGGCGACTTTGGCCTCGAACATTCGGGCGAAAACGGATACTGAACAATCGAGGTTATTGTCGGCGTCCACCACCTTGTCGCACTGCTCGCGCAGTTGGGCCAGGGACGCTGTTTGCCCCTGCTCCGACTCTAGCCATTGGTAAAAATCCTGATCGGGCTCAGTGTTGACAGCCGCCATCAACCCCACAGGCACGCACATCACAGCACAGAGCAACCAGGTTGCACGCCTACGCAAAACCTTCATATTCAACCCACGCATAAAAACCAGTTTTATGACTCAGCGCTGAACCTCTGAAAGCTCCGTAAACCCTTAACCAGCGCACAGCAAAACTGTAGCTCACTGCGCGGGAGGTCGAGTGGCAGCCCTTAAGGCCGGTACATCAGATAGGCGTCACCCGTGACCCGAATCATCGGGTGGGGCGTGATCTGGCAGGTATCGACGATACGAAAGCCATGTCGCTCGTAAAACCGCCGGGCCCCGGTGTTGGCAGCATAGTCGATCAAGCTGAGGCCATTTAGGCCCAGTTGGTTGGCCCGATCGTAGGCGTAGGCGAGGAATTGCTTGCCCAGCCCCAGGTTCCGCCAACCCTCATGCAGTGCGAGGCTGGAGATATAAAGGGTGTCCGGGATTTCCATTTTCGCGTACGGCGCCAGCACCGGGTCGGTGACGGGCGCCGCCATCGGGTCATGACGCATCACGTAGCTGTGCATCATGCCAATGACATTGCCTTCGGCATGCGCGATCACGCAGTTCTGCCAGGAAAAATCCACGTCGTCACGGGCGTAACGGCTCGCGCCTACATCAAGCAGATCCTGGCCGTGCTGCGCCAATTGGCTCCAGATGTAATCCGCGGCCCCTTCTGATGAAATCTGAAACAACCGAGCTATCTCCCGCGCATCGCTGCGCAGGGCCGAACGAAATTCAACGGTCATTAATTTTCCTTTGTGGGAGCGGGCTTGCTCGCGAAGGGGCCGTCAGCCTCAACATTTGTGTCAACTGTCAGGCCGCTTTCGCGAGCAAGCCCGCTCCCACATTTTTTGATCTGTGCTGGTGATCCGCTACCGGACCACGCCTTCTTCGATCAGTAACTTGAGAATGGCCTCTGCACCCGCTTGCGCCGTCACGCCTTTAAGCACCTGCCCGCCGCCCCCACTGGCCTTGGCCGTGGCTGCTTTCATCCGGTCCGCGCCGCTCTTGGCCTTGATCACCTTCAGGCGTTTTGGCCGCGGTTTGGCCGGTTGCAATGTGGCGACCGCGAGCAGTTCATCGTCGATCACTTCGACTTCATCAGCTTGCAGCACGCCACGTCGAGCCGGGCCATAGGCGCTCTGCCGAGGCTTCGGCGCAGCGTTATCCACAGTGGCGAGAAACGGCAGGCGTACTTTCAAGCGACGGCGTTGACCGCGAGGCAAGGCTTGCAGCACCAGCGCTGAATTACCGTCGATGGATTCAACTTGAGCCAGCCCCACGACCAGCGGCCAGCCGAGGCTTTCGGCCAGCAGGAACGGCAGCATGCCCGAGCCTTCACCGGTTTCCGCCTGACTGCCGGTCAGCACGACCTGCGCCCCCGCGTCGCGCAAATAAGCGGTTAGTGCCGGCAAGGCATCGGCGCCTGACGGTTGTTCCAGCACATGCAACTGTTCCAGGCCCATGCCCAGATAAGCGCGAAGCGCCGGTTCCGCGACGTCGCCTGCGTGCAGCACTTGCAGGTTATCCCCTGCCAGTTGCAGGCCCAGTTCCACCGCCCGCGCATCCTGCTCCGCGCGACGTGGCCGGCCCGAAGTCGGGTGGGCGCCGATGGACACCAGGCTAATGATTTTCGTGCTCATAACCCTTTCCTTCCCTTAAGCCGCATCGCGCTTGGCGTCGTTGCGGTATGCCGCTACCGCATCGATCAAGGCTTGAAGAATATCGGCGCTCTCGCCGATCACCGACAGGTCGGCCCGTTTGATCATGTCGCAACCAGGATCCAGGTTGATCGCCACCACCTTGTCGCAGGCACCGATGCCTTGCAGGTGCTGGATCGCCCCGGAAATGCCCACGGCCACGTAAACCCGCGCGGTGACCCAGGTGCCGGACGCGCCGACCTGACGGTCACGCGCCATGAAGCCATCGTCCACCGCCACGCGGGAGGCGCCTTCGGTGGCGCCCAACGCTTGGGCGGTGCTGTGGAAAAGTCCCCAGTCCTTGACCCCATTGCCGCCGGAGAAGATGAACTCGGCTTCGGCCATCGGAATAGCCGCCGGGTCCACCGCCACCGCGCCCAAATCCTCTATGCGCGACAAGCTGCGGGCCACCGCTGTGGATAACTCCACCGGCAGCGCTTCGTGACGGGTTTCACTAACCGGTTCGGCGCATTCGGCAGCCGCCAGAATCAACCGGGCAACCGGACGTGCAAGGTCTTGCAAACCGGCACCGGCGCGGCCGATGCACTCCTGATCCTTGACCTGCCAGACCCGTGTGGCCGGGCGTTCGCCCAGTGCGGCAGCAAAGCGACGGCCGAGTTCGCCACCGCCACTGCGGCTGTCCGGCAATAGCCAATGACGCGGGCTGAACTGGTTATCCACAGCCCGAAGACCCTGGACGCGTTGTTCCGGTGCATACCCGCTGAATTCGTCGCCCTCCAAAACCAGCAAGCGATCAACGCCTGCCGTCGCGAAGGCATTCTCTTTGTGCTCGCCAAAGACCACGGCCAACACCGCACCGTCCTTGCCGGCCAATTGATGAGCCAGACCGAGCAAATCGCGGTCGTGGCTGCTCAAGCGGCCACCGACCATGTCCGGCACCACGCTGATGTAGAACGCCGGTGCAGGCACTTGATGCAGCGGCAATTGCACTTCAACAGCAGCCGCGCGTTTGGTCGCCCCGCCCTGTTGAGCGCCGCTACGGTCGATACGCTTGATGCCGTTGGGGCCGATAAAACCGATGCCGTGCAGATTCTTGCGGATGACGCCGTTGGGGCCCATCCAGCTGTGTTGCGCCGGTTGCATGGCCGCGTGCAGCGGGTGCAAGCGGTTACGGGCAATCCATTCGGCGCGGGGGTCGCGGCGGATAATGTCGCTCATCAGTGGGCCTCCGCGGGTTCACGTTGGGCCGGTGTCGCCGGTTTGCTCGGGGCTGCGTCTTCGAGCAATGCGTCGGCCACCAGTTCGGCGATGTCCTTGATCAGTGGACGCGGTTCGACCACGCCTTCGAGCATCGCGGTGCATTGTGGGCAGCCCACGGCCACCAGTTCGGCGCCGGTTTCGCGGATGTCTTCCATGCGCATGTCAGGGATCCGTTGCTTGCCCGGAATGTCGGTGATCGGCGCGCCACCGCCACCACCGCAGCAGCGCGAGCGGAAGCCGGAGCGTTGCATCTCTTTCACTTCGATGCCGAGGGCGCGCAGCACTTCGCGCGGCGCCTCGTATTCGCCGTTGTAGCGGCCGAGGTAGCACGGGTCGTGATAGGTCACGCTGCTGCCTTTGTGCTGGCCGAGGTTCAGGGCGCCAGCGCCGATGATTTCCGCCATGTAGGTGCTGTGGTGCTGCACGAGGTAGTTGCCGTCGAAGGCGCCGTACTCGTTTTTCAACACGTGGAAGCTGTGCGGGTCGCAGGTGACGATGCGGTTGAAGCTGTACTTGGCCAGGGTCTGGATGTTGCGCTTGGCCAACAACTGGAACGTCGCCTCGTCGCCCAGACGTCGGGCGACGTCACCGCTGTCGCGCTCTTCCAGACCGAGCACCGCGAAGTCGACCTTGGCCGCTTTCAGCACTTTGACGAAAGCGCGCAAGGTGCGTTGGTTGCGCATGTCGAAGGCGCCGTCGCCGACCCAGAACAGTACGTCGACAGATTTCTTCTCGCTCATCAGCGTGAGGCTCAAATCCGCCGCCCAGTTCATCCGCCCGCCCGGTGCAAAGCCGCCCGGGTTGTCGGTGGCGATCAGGTTTTCCAAGACTTCGGCGCCTTTGTTTGGCGTGGCGCCTTTTTCCAGGGTCAGATGGCGGCGCATGTCGACGATGGCGTCGACGTGCTCGATCATCATCGGGCATTCCTCGACGCAGGCGCGGCAAGTGGTGCAGGACCACAGGGTTTCAGCATCCACCAGACCGTTGACGATCGGTTGATGCGGATTGCCGGCGTGTTCGCCGATGGTCTTGCCACTGCCGTCAAGGGATGGGTAGGGGCTCCCGGCGAACTTGGCATCGGTGCCACCGGCCAGGCCAACGACCATGTCCTGAATCAGCTTTTTCGGGTTCAGCGGCTGGCCGGCAGCAAACGCCGGGCAAGCAGCTTCGCACTTACCGCACTGCACGCAAGCGTCGAAGCCGAGCAGTTGGTTCCAGGTGAAATCCTTGGGTTTTTCCACGCCCAGCGGCGCGGTCGGGTCGTTCAGGTCCAGCGGTTTCAAACCGGTGGAACGACCGCCATTAAAACGCTCGGCGCGACGGTGCCAGGCCAGGTGCAGCGCGCCGGCGAAGGCGTGCTTCATCGGCCCGCCCCAGGTCATGCCGAAAAACAGTTCCGAAACGCCCCACAGCACGCCGACGCCGAGGATCGCCGCCACCAGCCAACCACCGAAGTTTTCCGGAAGGATGCCGGCGACCGGCAAGGTCAACAGGAAGAATGATGCCGAGAACGCCAGCAGGCTTTTCGGCAGGCGCATCCACGGGCCTTTGGACAACCGCGCTGGCGGGTTGCGCCGACGCAGGTAGACAAAGATCGCACCGACGAACATCACTGCCGTCATCAATAGCAGCGCATAACCGAGGATGCGGTTATGCAGGCCAAAACCGTGCACCAGAATCGCCAGCGCAATGGACGCCACCGCACCACCGGCCGTAGCGACGTGGGAGTTGGCGATATATTTGTCCCGCGCGACAACATGGTGCAAATCGACCATGTAGCGCTTGGGCATGGCGAACAGGCCGCCGATCAGATCGACTTTCGAAGCCCGGCCCCGGCGCCACATAGCCACCCGTCGCAACGCGCCGAGGACAGCAAGGCCCAAGGCAGCGAACAACAGGATTGGAAGAAGGGTGTTCAACATGGTGGAGCTCCCACGCGACTCATTGATCGTTCCCACGCTCTGCGTGGGAATGCCTCACCGGACGCTCTGCGTCCGCTTTTGAATGTGACGCGGAGCGTCACGGGCTTCATTCCCACGCAGAGCGTGGGAACGATCAGCTCACCGGCTTAGAAATCCTTGCACAACCGCAGTGCGTCATAGATCGCCGCGTGGGTGTTGCGTTGCGCCACGCAGTCGCCGATGCGGAACAGCAAGTAGCCGTCGCCCGCTTGGCTCAATGAAGGTTGCGGCTTGATCGCGAACAAGGCTTCGATGTCCATCTGGCCTTTGTTGCGCGAGCCTTCCTTCATGGCGTAGTAGATTTCCTCGTCCGGACGCACGCCGTTCTCGACGACGACCTGATCCACCACCCGCTCCTCTTTGGCGCCGGTGTATTCGTTTTCCAGCACCGCCACCAGCTTGTCGCCTTCGCGGTAAACCTTCTCCAGCATCATGTCCCCGGTCATGATCACTTCTTTCGGGTACATGCTGCGGTAGTAGGTCGGGAACGAGGTGCCGCCAATGGCCACGCCCGGTTTGATGTCGTCGGTGACGATCTCGACCTGGCTGCCTTTGTCGGCGAGGAAGTCGGCGGTCGACATCCCGGTGAACTCGCAAATGGTGTCGTAGACCAGCACGTTCTTGCCCGGTGCCACCTTGCCGTCGAGGATGTCCCAGCTGCTGACCACCAGGCCTTCAGCCGCGCCCCAGTGTTCGTTCTGCTCCAGGAATGGATGACCGCCAACGGCAAGCACCACCACGTCCGGACGCAGGTCGAGAATGGTCGCCGCATCGGCTGCCACGCCCAGGCGCAGGTCGACTTTCAAACGCGCCAGTTCCAGCTGGAACCACCGGGTGATACCGGCGATCTGGTCCCGTTGCGGGGCTTTCGAAGCAGTGGTGATCTGCCCGCCGATGAATTCTTTCTTCTCGAACAGGGTCACGTCGTGGCCGCGTTCGGCAGACACGCGCGCCGCTTCCATCCCGGCAGGGCCGGCACCGACCACCACAACCTTGCGCTTCACACCGGTCGACTTCTCGATGATGTGTGGCACGCCCATGTATTCACGGGAGGTCGCGGCGTTCTGGATGCACAGCACATCCAGCCCTTGGTACTGGCGGTCGATGCAATAGTTGGCGCCAACGCATTGTTTGATCTGGTCAACCTGGCCCATTTTGATCTTGGCGATCAGGTGCGGATCAGCGATGTGGGCGCGGGTCATGCCGACCATGTCCACATAGCCGCCTTCCAGAATACGGGTCGCCTGGTTCGGGTCCTTGATGTTCTGCGCGTGCAACACCGGCGCCTTCACAACTTCCTTGATACCGGCCGCCAGGTGCAGGAACGGCTCCGGTGGATAACTCATGTTCGGAATAACGTTGGCCAGGGTGTTGTGGGTATCGCAACCCGAGCCGACCACACCGATGAAGTCGATCATGCCGGTGTCGTCGTAATACTTGGCGATCTGTTTCATGTCCTCGTGGGACAAGCCGTCCGGGTGGAATTCATCACCGCACAGACGGATGCCGACGCAGAAATCCGGGCCGACTTCCGCCCGTACAGCCTTGATAACTTCCAGGCCGAAACGCATGCGGTTCTCGAAACTGCCGCCCCATTCGTCGGTACGTTTGTTAACCCGTGGGCTCCAGAACTGGTCGATCATGTGCTGGTGCACCGCTGACAGTTCGACGCCGTCCAGGCCACCGGCCTTCGCCCGCGCCGCAGCGCTGGCGTAGTTGCCGATCACACGCCAGATTTCCTCCGGCTCGATGGTTTTGCACGTCGCGCGGTGTACCGGCTCACGGATGCCCGACGGCGACAGCAGGGTTGGCCAATGCTCGCCGTCCCAGCGCGAGCGACGACCCATGTGGGTAATCTGGATCATGATCTTGGCGCCATGCTTGTGCATGGCATCGGCCAGGTTCTGGAAGTGCGGAATGATCCGGTCGTCGGCCAGGTTGACCGATTTCCACCAGCCTTGCGGGCTGTCGATGGCCACGCTGGAGGAACCGCCGCAAATCGCCAGGCCGATCCCGCCCTTGGCTTTCTCTTCGTAATACTTGACGTACCGGTCGGTGGTCATGCCGCCGTCGGTGGCATAGACCTCGGCGTGCGCAGTGCTGAGCACGCGGTTACGGATGGTCAGTTTGCCGATCTGGATCGGCTGGAACATTGCTTCGAAAGCCATGGCGGGTTCCTCGACTTACAACGGCTTGACGGTGAACAGGCCGTCGTCGTGGCCTTCTTCGGAGCCACCGTAGACTTGCTCGGCAACCGTACGGATCTTGCTGCCACGGGCTTGCAGAATCTGGTCCATGGCACCGGCAAACCAGCCGGTGAACATGTAGTCGACCTTGCGCCCGACCTTGCCGTACACGTAGACGAATGCCGAGTGTTCGAGCTTGACGCTGGCGGTGCCTTTGTCGAGATCGATATCCTGGATCTTGAACAGGCCCCAGCCACGTTGCGACAGGCGTTTCATGTAGTGCTCGAACACCGCAACGCCTTCCAGGCCGTGGCATTCAGCTTCTTTTTCACACCAGTGCCACGCGGATTTGTAGCCGGCCTTGTAGAGGATTTCGGCGTAGGCTTCGGCACCCAGCACTTCCTCGATGCCGATGTGGTTGTTGACGAAGAAGTGACGCGGCACATACAGCATCGGCAGGGCGTCGGAGGTCCAGACACCGGTTTCGCTGTCGACTTCGATTGGCAATTGCGGGGCGATCTTGGCCATGGAAACTTAACTCCAGAAAATTCGTTGTGTTGCCCCCGGCACGGACGGCCGGGGGAAAGGATTCAGAGATGCGGTGGCTTATTCGCCCCAAACGTCTTTGAGGACGTTCACCCAGTTCTCGCCCATGATCTTGCGCACTACACGCTCGGAGTGGCCGCGCTTGAGCAGGGTTTCGGTCAGATTCGGGAACTCGCCCACGGTGCGGATGCCCAGCGGGTTGATGATCTTGCCGAAGCTGGTCAGGCGGCGGGCGTAGCCTTTGTCGTGAGTCAGGTATTCGAAGAAGTCCTGGCCATGGCCCTGGGTGAAGTCGGTGCCGATACCGATGGCGTCTTCGCCGACGATATTCATCACGTACTCAATGGCTTCGGCGTAATCGTCGATGGTCGAATCGATACCCTTGGCCAGGAACGGCGCGAACATGGTCACGCCGACGAAACCGCCGTGATCGGCGATGAACTTCAGTTCTTCATCGGACTTGTTGCGCGGGTGAACTTTCAGACCCGACGGCAGGCAGTGGGAGTAGCACACCGGTTTCTTCGATTCGAGGATGACTTCTTCAGACGTCTTGGAGCCAACGTGGGACAGGTCGCACATGACGCCAACGCGGTTCATCTCAGCGACGATTTCTCGACCGAAACCCGACAGGCCGCCATCGCGCTCGTAGCAGCCGGTGCCCACCAGGTTCTGGGTGTTGTAGCACATCTGCACAATACCGACGCCGAGCTGCTTGAACACCTCGACGTAACCGATCTGGTCCTCAAAGGCGTGAGCATTCTGGAAGCCGAAGAGAATGCCGGTCTTGCCTTGCTCTTTGGCCTTGCGGATGTCGGCGGTGGTGCGCACCGGAATCACCAGATCGCTGTTCTCGCGAATCAGCTTCTGGCTGGCGGCAATATTGTTGACGGTCGCCTGGAAGCCCTCCCACACCGACACGGTGCAGTTGGCTGCAGTGAGACCGCCCTTGCGCATGTCTTCGAACAGTTCACGGTTCCACTTGGCAATAATCAGCCCGTCGATAACGATGCTGTCGGCGTGCAATTCGGCTGGGCTCATCAGGCTGTCCCCTATTAGCGATTCATGCGCCGAATCGTATGCCGGCGCTTTGGGGCCAGCATATGCCTCGGTGCCTCGGTAGCCGGGTGCAAAAACGACAGGGGGTTTGCCGAAAGCGTCAATCCGCGACAAAGGGTCGCCGTCGGACCTCTCAGGCCACCTGTTCAAGGGACTGCGCATGGGCCAGAATTCGCTGCTTTACTGAATGCACTATTGGATTGGGGCGGCGGCGCAATGAAATCGATCTTCCTGGCTTTGGCACTGATAGCGACCGGCGTACACGCGGCGGAAGAGTCCGACGACAATCCCTGCGACAAAGTCGAAAACGACGTCCAGACCCTGGAATGTTCGGCCTACAGCAGAACCGCCGCCGAAGACTTGCTCAAGGACAACTATCAAAGCCTGGCCGAGCGCATGCAAACGGGCTACGGCAAGAACCCGGCACAACTGGCCGACATCACCGCCAAGCTCAAGGTCGCCCAGCAGCAATGGCTGAAGACCCGGGATGCGGATTGCGCGGTTGAAGTGTTTCCAGCGACGAACGGCAGCAAGGCGTTCACCATTGCGCAGAATGACTGCGTGGCGCGGATGAGTGATGAGCGGTCGGAGTTTTTGGAGTCGATTGGGCAGGAGTGATGTAATTCGTTTGTCGGTCGCTGGCACCATCGCCAGCTTTCGCTCCCTAGGAATGATCTTTCCTACGCACATGGCTGACCAAGCCTACGACGTTCCCAATACCACGAAATAGGCGCGGTCAGCCGGGTAACATCCCGACATTCTTCGTTAATTGGCCAACGTGAAAATATAAGCAAAGATTCGCAAATCTTATAAAAGACTTATATTCTCCCATGAACAACATTCACTGGACTCGAAAGGCCGTTAAGCAGCTTCTGAAATTGCATTCCGTTCACCAGATCCAGGTCCGTGATGCCGTCTCGGTGCTAACCGGCATGCCTGATATCGGCAACGTCAAAGTCTTGTCGGTCATAACTACGCCTATCGACTCCGAGTAGGTAATTATCGAGTCATGTTCGACTGGGACGGCGCAATCAAAGTGGTCAGTATTCAAGAGGTCAAAAAACGTGATGAACGCACCTACTGACGTTCAAATCATCAACGATGCAGACGGTAACCCCGCTTTCGTGGTCATTCCCTACGCGCAATATGTGGCGCAGAAAATTGAGCCCGATCTGATTCCCCATGAAGTGGTCAGCCGCATCGTCGATGGCGCGACGCCAATTCGCGCCTGGCGCGAACACCTGAACCTTACGCAGGATGAAGTTGCCAAACGCATGGGCATCTCCCAGCCGGCCTTCGCCCAACAGGAAACTGTCGCAAAACCACGTAAGGCGACCCGTGAAAAAATTGCTGCCGCTTTCGGCATCAATGCCGATCAGCTTGAGCTGTAAGCGGCACTGAACTATTTGTGAAAGGGATCGAAATGAAAATCTGCGGCATTGAAATCAAAGGCAGCGAAGCGATCATCGCTTTGGCCTCCCTCGACGACCAAACGCTAAGCCACGTTGCATCGGCCACCAAGAAAATCGCCCTCGACGATGATGAGGACGCGGCGAACGTCAAAGTTTTTGCCGCTCAGGTCGCGTCGTTCGTGCGTGAAAATTCCATCGACCGGATCGTGATCAAGAAGCGCAGCAAGAAAGGCGAGTTCGCCGGTGGGCCGACCACGTTCAAGATCGAGGGTGTGTTTCAGTTGCTGGAAAATTGCGAGGTGACGCTGCTGTCGCCGCAGACGATCAATGCGCAGAGCAAGAAGCACAACTTCGAACTGCCGGCGACGCTGAACAAGTATCAGCATGAAGCCTACAAAGCGGCCTGCTCGGCATTGATGAAGAAGTAAGGCCCAAACAGATCAAAACTTTAGGAGTGAGCCTGCTCGCGATTGCGGTCCGTCATAACAAAGATGTTGACTGATCCACTGCCATCGCGAGCAGGCTCACTCCCACAGGGTTGTGGGGTGCTATCAGAATTACGCTTTCGCGGTGCGTCGGTCTTCCCGCGGACACCGCTCAAACTTCGCCCGATAACTTCGGGTGAAATACGACGGCGATTCAAACCCGCACGCAATGCTCACCTCCAGCACACTCATATCCGTCTGACGGAGCAACTGCCGCGCCTTTTCCAATCGCAATCGCAGATAGAAATTGCTCGGCGTGTCATTCAGGTGCAAGCGAAACAAGCGCTCCAGTTGTCGCCGTGTCACCTTGATCGATTCCGCCAGTTCCAGCGTGCTCAATGGCGGTTCGCTGTGCTGCTCCATCTCGCCGATCACATGAACCAGTTTCTTATTGCTGATGCCATATCGCGTGGCGACTTCCATGCGCTGGTGGTCTTTGCGCGGGCGGATGCGGCCGAGTACGAATTGTTCGCTGACCTGGATCGCGAGATCCGGACCGTGGGCCTGGGCGATGAGGTCGAGCATCAGGTCGATGGAGGCGGTGCCGCCAGCCGAGGTGATGCGACGGCGGTCTATCTCGAACAGCTCCTGGGTGACGCTCAGCTGTGGATAGGATTCCTTGAACGCGTCGATGGCTTCCCAGTGCAGGGTCAGGCGATGGCCATCGAGCAGGCCGGCTTCGGCGAGGATGAAGCTGCCGGTGTCGATGGCGCCGAGGGTCACGCCTTCATTGTCGAGGCGACGCAGCCAGTGCTCCAGCGCCGGGGTGGCAAATTTCAGCGGTTCAAATCCGGCGACCACCAACAGGATCGCCCCTTTCTTTAGTGGCTCTAGCGCCGCGTCGGCGTTAACCGACATACCGTTACTGGCCAGAACGGCCCCACCATCGGGACTCAACACATGCCAGCGATACAGCTCGCCGCGAAAGCGGTTGGCGACCCGCAGCGGTTCGATGGCCGAGATAAATCCAATGGCCGAGAAACCCGGCATCAACAAGAAGTAGAAATCCTGGGACATGGAGCGCACTCGGTTGGCGGGTAGCGTGTGGATGTTGATACGCCACTTGTCGATGGCATTCAAGAGGGCGGGTCGCTGCAGTGCAAGAGCTGGTCGCCGTAGTGCGCTTTCATAGGCCCTTAGCTGCGTAACGTGGCATCACCGGCACGCAAAGATGACCGGACCCACAATAATGAACTGCCGAGGAACCTGAGATGAAACGACTGATCAGCAGCTGTGTTCTTGCACTCAGCGGTACCGCTTTGCTGAGCGCCAGTGTCATGGCCGCCGAACCCGCGTCATGCCAGAACGTGCGCATGGGCGTAGTGAACTGGACTGACGTAATCGCCACCAGTGCCATGACCCAGGTCCTGCTCGATGGCCTCGGCTACAACACCAAACAAACCAGCGCGTCCCAGCAAATCATCTTTGCCGGGATCCGCGACCAGCGCCTGGACTTGTTCCTCGGTTACTGGAACCCGCTGATGACCCAGACCATCACCCCGTTCGTCGATGGCAACCAGGTCAAAGTGCTTGAAGCGCCAAGCCTCAAAGACGCCCGCGCCACCCTCGCCGTACCGACTTACCTCGCCGACAAGGGCCTGAAAACCTTCGCCGACATCGCCAAGTTCGAGAAAGAACTGGGCGGCAAGATCTACGGCATCGAGCCTGGCTCGGGCGCCAACACCCAGATCAAGGCAATGATCGCCAAGAACCAGTTCGGTCTCGGTAAGTTCCAACTGGTCGAGTCCAGCGAAGCCGGCATGCTCGCGGCGGTGGATCGCGCCGTGCGCCGCAATGAGGCCGTGGTGTTCTTCGGCTGGGCGCCGCACCCGATGAACGTCAACGTGAAAATGACCTACCTCACCGGCAGTGACGACGCCTTGGGCCCGAACGAAGGCATGGCCACGGTCTGGACCGTCACCGCGCCGAAATACACCGAGCAATGCCCGAACATCGGCCGCTTGCTGAGCAACCTGACCTACTCCGCCGAAGACGAGAGCCGGATGATGCAGCCGCTGCTGGATCACAAGGACGCTTTCGAGTCGGCCAGGCAATGGCTGAAAGATCACCCGCAAGACAAACAGCGCTGGCTCGAAGGCGTGACCACCTTCGACGGCAAACCCGCGGCTGAAAACCTGAAACTCACCAGTAAATAAACCTGTACCGAACCACCGATTCGCAGCCCGACAGGGCTGCGAACAGACTAATCACGCCTGTAAGGAACAACCTCATGAACCACGACGTCATCATCACCTGCGCACTCACCGGTGCTGGCGACACGACCAGCAAGAGCCCTCACGTGCCGGTCACCCCGAAACAAATCGCCGCGGCCGCCGTGGAAGCCGCCAAGGCCGGCGCCACCGTGGTCCACTGCCACGTGCGTAACCCCGAAACCGGCAAGTTCAGCCGCGACGTGGCGTTGTACCGTGAAGTGATGGAGCGTATCCGCGAGGCCGACGTCGACATCATCGTCAACCTCACTGCTGGCATGGGCGGCGACCTGGAAATCGGCGCCGGCGAGAACCCGATGGAGTTCGGCCCGAACACCGACCTGGTCGGCCCGCTGACCCGTCTGGCGCATGTCGAAGCACTGCTGCCGGAAATCTGCACCCTCGATTGCGGCACCCTGAACTTCGGCGATGGCGACACCATTTACGTGTCCACCCCGGCGCAACTTCGGGCGGGCGCCAAACGCATTCAAGAGCTGGGCGTGAAAGCCGAGCTGGAAATTTTCGACACCGGTCACCTGTGGTTCGCCAAACAGTTGATCAAGGAAGGCCTGCTCGACGACCCGTTGTTCCAGCTCTGCCTGGGCATCCCGTGGGGTGCACCGGCCGACACCACCACCATGAAAGCCATGGTCGACAACCTGCCGGCCAATGCGGTGTGGGCAGGCTTTGGTATCGGGCGCATGCAGATGCCGATGGCGGCACAAGCGGTGCTGCTCGGTGGCAACGTGCGGGTTGGGCTGGAAGACAACATCTGGCTGGACAAGGGTGTACTGGCGACCAACGGCCAACTGGTCGAACGCGCCGGCGAAATCCTCAGCCGCCTCGGCGCCCGCGTGCTGACGCCGGCGGAAGGCCGCAAAAAAATGGGGCTGACCAAGCGCGGTTAACGGCTAACAACTCTTTCCACCTGTGGGCGGGCTTGTGTGGTG
>NZ_JBFULH010000043.1:0-20559 GCF_056400445.1 Pseudomonas sp. P5_B2
ATTTCACGACTGCTTCGCAGCCGAACGCAGCCTCGGCAGCTGCTACAGATGGTTGTGAGTCAGATGTCGAGGACTTCCATCTCGCGCAATACGTCGGCGACCGCCGCTACAGCCGCGCGCATTTCGGTCTGATTGACGTGGCCGATGCAGCCGACGCGGAAGGTTTCAACCTGGGTCAATTTGCCGGGGTACAGAACGAACCCCTTGGCCTTGACTCGTTCGTAGAACTCCTTGAACTGGTAACGCGGATCCTTCGGTGCGTGGAACGTGACGATAATCGGTGCCTGAATCGCGGTGGGCAGGAAGCTGCGCAGGCCGAGCTGGGTCATCTCATCGAGCAGCACGTTGCAGTTGTCGGCATAGCGCTGATGACGGGCCGGCAGGCCACCTTCTTCGTTGTATTGCAGCAGGGCTTCGTGAAGCGCCGCGACCACATGGGTCGGCGGGGTGAAGCGCCATTGGCCGGTCTTGGCCATGTAGGTGTGTTGGTCGAACAGGTCCATCGCCAGCGAGCGCGAGTTGCCGGCGGCGTTGGCCAGGGATTCTTTGCGCGCGAAGACGAAACCCATCCCCGGCACGCCCTCCAGGCATTTGCCCGATGCGGCGATCAGTGCATCGAACGGCACCTGTTGCGCATCAATCGGCAGGGCGCCAAAGGAACTCATGGCGTCGATGATCAGGCGTTTGCCGTGTTGGGCAACGACGTCGGCGATTTCCGCCAGCGGGTTGAGGATGCCGGTACTGGTTTCGCAATGAATCAGTGCGACGTGAGTCAGGCTGGGGTCGGCGTGCAGCAGGCGATCGACGTCGGCGGCGGTGGTCGGTTCGTCTTCAGCTGTCTCGAAGATGCTGAAGGAACGACCCAGCACTTCGCAAATTTTCGCCAGGCGTTTGCCGTAGGCGCCGTTGATCAGCACCAGGACTTTGCCGTCGCGGGGCACCAGGGTGCCGATGGCCGCTTCGACCGCGAACGTGCCGCTGCCTTGCAGGGGCACGCAGTGGTGGCTGTCACCGCCGTTGAGGATGGCCAGCAGTTGCTCGCAAAGGCTGGCCGTCAGTTGGTTGAAGCGGTCATCCCATGAGCCCCAGTCCACCATCATTGCCTGGCGGGTGCGGGCCGAGGTGGTCAGTGGCCCGGGGGTGAGCAGGATGGGTTCGGCAGTGCTCATTCACATGTCCTCGCAGTGGATGGGATGAAGTTACGGGGCATAAATTGCAATTTGCCGTGCTATCAATCAAATTGTTTATCGTTATGCCAGCCATCAGTGAGAGTTATTAATGAACCTTTTCCAGCTTCGCGCCTTTGATGCCGTGGCCCGCGACGGCAGCTTCACCCGGGCCGCCGCGCGGTTGTTCATCAGCCAGCCGGCGGTGACTGGGCACATCAAGGCCCTGGAGGAGCATTACCAAATCACCTTGTTGCGCCGCACCGCACGGCGAGTGGAGCTGACGGAAGAGGGCACCAAACTGGCCGCAATCACCAGGGCTATGTTCGGCCTGGCGGAAGAGGCGCAGGTAATGCTCGAAGCGAACCGACAGCTTCTGACCGGGCGCCTGGAAGTGGCGGCAGACGGCCCGCACTTGGTGATGCCGATGCTGGCCAGCCTGCGGGCGCGCTATCCGGGCATCACCGTGAACCTGCGGCTGGGCAATGCCCAGGAAACCTTGGCGGCGTTATTATCCGAGCATGCCGACGTGGCGGTGCTGACCGAGGTTGAACCGCGCAAAGGCCTGCATTTGCAGGCGCTGAGCGAATCGCGGATGTGTGCGTTGGTGCCCCAAGGCCATCCTTGGGCGAAGATGAACAGCGTGAGGCTCAAGGAACTGGATCAGCTGATCATGGTGTTGCGCGAGCCGAGTTCGATGACCCGGCGCACGTTCGATGAAGCCTGCAATCAGGCCAAGGTCAATCCACGGGTGTTGCTGGAGCTTGACAGTCGTGAAGCGGTGACCGAGGCCGTGGCGGCGCAATTGGGGGTGGGGGTGGTGTCATCGGTGGAGGTCAGCCATGACCCACGCGTGGCGGCGGTGCCTATTGTGGGTGAGGGGTTGGTTAACCGGCACATGATCGGGTGCATGCAGCGGCGGCGGGATTTGCGCCTGATTCAGGCGTTTTTTGATTTGGCACCCGTCAGTTAAACCGAGGTGCATTCTTCGCGAGCAGGCTCGCTCCCACCCTGGAATTGCGGCATTCACACAACCCTGTGGGAGCGAGCCTGCTCGCGAAGGGGCCAGACATGGCTACACCCATGTTTCAGGCTAGCGATTGATCAACCAATCCAGCAGCAAACGACCGTCGCGGCGTGATGGGTAAGCGGCACGGGACTTGATCGGGTTGCCCGCGGTGGCACACAACACAGGGCGATCCGGGTCGCTGTCGAGAAAGCTGATGAGCACCTCGGTACCGGCGATGGGCAGCCTGGCAGGATTGATCCAACCGTCCGGCGTGGCAAGGGCCACGGGAAGCCATAGACCGGTGGATTCATCGGCGTCGTCCTCCCGCGTTGGCCACAGCTGTACCTGTATTCGATTTTGCTCATCCAACACTGCCGGTTGCCCGACCGTGCCCAGCACCAAGGCCGTTTGATAACCCGGAATGCTGGGCCGGGGCTGTGTGAACGCGGGCCTGAATTCCGTTGACCATGGTATGGCGGTGAATTGATTGCTGTAGCGTCGAGGACGTTGGTCGACGAGGATTGAAGGCTGTTGCCCCTGGTGTTGGACCTTGGTGATCAGCCACTGATCGTTGAAGCCTGACAGTGGATGCTCCGCCACTTGTACGATGCTTCCACTGCGCAAATCAGCTTGATTGCTTTGGCCTTCAATCTGTCGATGCTGGCAACGCTGACGCTCCAGTTCCCGGCGACTGAGCTGCTCGCGGTGTGCCTGCTCGGGGGAAGGGCGAGCGATCGAAGCGGATGTTCTGGCGAAGGTGTGGTTGGCTGCACCATCACGGGTGGCTTGAGGCCCGCGATTGTGGGCGGTTCGGCGTTCGGGGCGGGCGCACGCATCATGACGCTGGAACAGTTCGTGGATGACCGGTAAAAAAGTCTCGTGACGGGTCTCGGCCTGAAAGGCCAGCAAGAGCGGCTCCTCGGGGAATTTCTGAGTGTCATCGGCCAGTACCAGGACATGCCCATCACGCTGATGTTCAAAGTGATAGTGGATGCCTTCTTCTTCGCAGAGTCGCTGCATCAACATCAGGTCAGTCTCTTCGTATTGAATGCAAAACGGCCGGGGCGGGTAGTGCACGTTGGCCAGTTCCAGGCGATAGCTGGCCTCGGGCAGCGCATTTTCCTGGAACAGTTGACGCAGGATCGCCGGCACGCTGAGTTGATGAAACACCCGACGGCAACGGTGGCGGTCGAGGTTTTGAACATAAGGCACCAACACCAGCTGGTAGCCGATGCGATGCAGGCCGCGATGTTCACGGCTGGCGCTGTGTACAAAGCCGTGAATGCCGCTGTGATCTCCCATGGTCAGAAAGGCCGGTTGTTGCAGTACAGAGTCGAGGTTCATCGCCGGTGCAAGGCCAATGACTTCAATGTCGAATCGATAAGGCTGGTTCAGGCCTTCAGCGCCACTGAACTGCAATACCTGCAGGCTCAATCCGCTGTCGAGGAGGGTCAGGGTATAGAGACTTTCCTTGTCGTTGTGCATCGAACGCGCTTCTGCCATGGAGTACGGACGCGAAGGGTACGAAACCACGCCCCTCAATAGTCACCACAAATCGCTGTTTCAGAATCGCCCTACAAGTACTGGCGAAATTGTCGATCCGTGATGCCGGTCAGTCAGTCCGCATTTTTTGGTCGATTGCCAACTTTAGGCCGTATAAACTTGCGCAACGCGTCGGCCAATAGATGTCTCGGCGCCACAGATCAAGAGAGTGAGTAATGGGCGCACAGTGGAAGGTTAAACACAAAGAAGCGGCATCCAACGCCAAGGGCAAGATTTTCGGCAAACTGGTGAAAGAAATCACCATTGCTGCGCGTAACGGTGCCGATACCGCCACTAACGCACACCTGCGTCTGGTGGTCGAGCAGGCCAAAAAGGCCTCGATGCCCAAGGAAACTCTGGATCGCGCGATCAAGAAAGGCGCGGGTCTGTTGGGCGAAACCGTGCAATACCATCGCGTGACTTACGAAGGCTTCGCACCGCATCAGGTGCCGCTGATCGTTGAATGCGTGACCGATAACATCAATCGCACCGTGGCTGAAATCCGCGTGGCATTCCGCAAGGGCCAGTTGGGTGCTTCGGGCTCGGTGTCGTGGGACTTCAACCATGTCGGCATGATCGAGGCGTCCCCGGACAGCCCGGACGCCGATCCGGAAATGGCCGCGATTGAAGCCGGCGCCCAGGATTTCGAGCCGGGCGAAGAAGAGGGCACGACCCTGTTCCTGACCGAGCCAGCGGACCTGGATGCGGTGCAAAAAGCACTGCCGGAGCAAGGTTTTACGGTGTTGTCGGCGAAACTGGGCTACCAGCCGAAGAACCCGGTCAGCGGTTTGAGCGACGAGCAAATGGCTGAAGTCGAAGCGTTCCTGGAAGGCCTCGACAACCATGATGATGTGCAGGATATGTTTGTTGGTTTGGCGGGTTAAGCATTCCAGCATCGGCGGCTTTGTTGTCTGACAGGCCGCCTTCGCGAGCAAGCCCGCACCCACATTTAACTGAGTTCTGTCTGAAGTACTCGGTCAACTGTGGGAGCTGGCTTGCCAGCGAATGACCGCGCAGCGGTCACCGATCTTGCAGTTCCCGCAAAATCTCACTAAACCCCGGTCGCTTCAGCACCTCTGGATGACAGCAGCGCTCCTGCAACACTTCCAGTTCCATGCGCGCGATATCGCTCAACCCTGAGTCGATGCGTTCCAGCAGTTCCCCCAGCAACACACCAAATGCCCGCACCTCGATCCGTTGCAGCGCTCGGCTTTCAGGGCTGTCGCAGGTGGCGTGGAAAGACGCCGCGCCAAAATCCCCCAGCAGGCAATCACCGTGCTCGTTCCACAGGATGTTGTGGGCATAGAGGTCGCCATGGGTGATGCCTTGACGGTGCAAGTGCTTGGCCACCGAGGCGATGCCATGGGCTATGCGCATCGCCACGCCCGCGCTAAAACGCGTGTCGTCGGTGTAGATGTCGCGGGTGCAGGACGCCAGGCTCGGCAGCGCCGCCAGGTTGCGATAACTCGGATCGATCAGCTGCATGACCAGCCCGGCCTGCTGCTCGGGATGATCGACGATTCGGCCCTCGACCCGGATCAGGTTCGGGTGAAGGCCAGCGGTAATGCAGGCGTTCATTTCGTGCAGGGGTGAACCGTCGCTGGTCATTTCGCCCTTGTAGAGCTTGACCGCAACCGGCATGGCCGGTTGCTCCGGTTGTTCCCATGTGGCCCGATGAATCACGCCCGAAGCACCTTCGCCCAGTTGTTGTTCCAGTCGCAATTGGTCCCAGGGAATCTGGGCCGTGGCTTCCAGCGCAGCCGCATCGGCTTCGTTTTCCAGTGGGTTACCGGCGTACGCCAGCCAAGTCAGGCTGGGTAAGGCCAGCAGCCATTCGGGCAGTTCGCTGAGCTGGTTGGCGGCGATGCGAATCAGCTCGAGCCGATGGCACTGACTGAGGCTGCGGGGCAGGCGCTGCAAGCGGTTGCCGGCGAGCATGAGCTTTTGCAGGTATGGTCGGTCGCCCAGTTCGGTTGGCAGTTCGGTGATGCGGTTGTCGGTCAGGATCAACCAGCGCAGCAACGGTGGCAGCGCGGCGCCAGGGACGGTTTCGATGGCATTGGCCTTGAAGCCGATCATCGTCAGCCCGGCACATTGGCCCAGGCACGCCGGCAGTTCGGTGAACAGGTTGTCGGAGCAAAAAAGTACGCGCAAACGGGTCAGGCGATGCAGGTCATCCGGCAGGCTGCTCAAGGCGTTGCCGCTCAGGTTGAGCACTTCCAGCGAGTCTGCCAGGTCGTAGATTTCACGGGGAAATTCTGTCAGGCCGCAGGCCAGGTCCAGGCGGGTGATGCCAGTCAATTGGCCGGCGCGCAGTTGGGCGAGGGTATCCATGAGCGAGTTCGCTTTTAATCAAGGGGAGGCGGGCGACATGATAGCGGTAAAGCAGGCACGCCTGTCAGGCCGGTGCGCGCACTTCCAGCAGTTGCCCCAAGCGGCTGCGCGTACGCGCCAGATCGATAGCATCGCCGCCCAGGCTTTCACCCAACGATTGCTGACCGAGCAACGTCAGGAGCTTGTCCTGATCGTATAAAACGTCGATCAAATTGATAAAACGCTGTTGCGCGGCGATCGAGCAGTCGGCCAGGTTAGGCAGTTCGTCGATGATCCAGTGATCGAAGCGCCGGCACAGCTCCAGATAATCCATGACCGCCGTGGGGTGATCACACAGATCGGCAAAGGTGAACCCGATGGTCCGTTCTTCGCAGTGTCGCGCTTGAAAATGCCGGGTGCCGACCGGCAGTTGCAAGGGCGGTGAGTCGCGTTCAGGCAGGTTCAACGCCAG
This sequence comes from Pseudomonas sp. P5_B2, assembly GCF_056400445.1. Taxonomy (NCBI): domain Bacteria; kingdom Pseudomonadati; phylum Pseudomonadota; class Gammaproteobacteria; order Pseudomonadales; family Pseudomonadaceae; genus Pseudomonas; species Pseudomonas sp. P5_B2. The sequence continues at coordinate 6,503 of NZ_JBFULH010000043.1, forward strand.
GCGTTGCGTCACGCTGCCCGGCCAGATATACCGGCCTTGAGTGAACACCTGCTGCGCATGGGTTCTCATCTGACTGCGATAGTCATGCGGGCCGCCGACTTCCATCACGTGCATGCGGGCGTGGATCAGCTCGATAACCGGTTTGAAACGCGCGTGATAGAGCGGGTTGGGCAACAAGCCTTCCGGTGGATAATTGGACGTCACCAGCAGCAGAATGCCTCGACGGAACAGCGCCTTGAACAACCGTGTGATGAGCATCGCGTCGCCGATGTCATGCACGTGAAACTCGTCGAAACACAGCACCCGGCAATCGCTCAGCAGCTCATCAAGGGTGACTGCCAGCGCATCGGGTTGATCGCGATGGGTGAACATGCCCTGATGCAGTCGGGCAAAGAATTCATGGAAGTGCAGCCGTCGTTTTTCTTCGATCGGGATCGCCTGGAAGAAGCCGTCGAGCAACCAGCTCTTGCCACGTCCGACCGCACCGTGCAAGTAAAGACCGGGGAGCGTTTTCGCCGACTCGCCGAGCAGTGCTGTGGCGTGCTGCGCCATGCAGTCGATCACTCGCTGCTGGCTGTGACTGAGGGTGTAGCCCTGGGCATGGGCCTTTTGGCGGAAGTAATCGTGGACGATTTTACCCGCTGCGACGCCGCTGGCTGGCGCAGCAAGCGTCTTGCCGAAAAGGCCACGCAAGGAAGGCCAGCGTGGTGTCAGTCGCGAACGGTTGGGTGATCGAGCGGCCATTGTCGTGTCAATCCGTAGTCGTCATACCGGCTCCCCGAGCAGCGGCGGCGTAGTGTAACCAGTTGGGTAATTACCCTTCCAGTCATGTCGACGGATGATGCGGATTGTGAGACAGGGATTACAGCCTGTAGCAGCTGTCGAGCACCGCGAGGCTGCGTCCGGCCCTGTAGCAGCTGYCGAGCAGGGTGGGGGCAGTTATCTACCGTTCAATACTGCGATTCCACCGCGCATTCCACGCCGGGCGCTGTTCGTTGACCTGATCCCAATCGATGGCAATTGCCGTTTCCAGGTACTTCTTCATCGCCTCGACCTGGCCGCGAGTCTTGTCGGTGGTCGGGGTGTTCGGGTTGGACGGGATCTGGTCGCCGTCTTCCAGTGCAGCAGCTTGCGCTTCAGGCGTCAGCAAAAATGCGGCGAGTTTTTGCGCCAGTTCCGGCTGGGTGTTGTTGGCGATGGCGCACTCCGCGACGTTGAGCACCACGGCGCCTTCCTTCGGTTGTGCGTATTCGACCGGCATGCCTTTGAGTTTCAGCGCGGTGACCTGAGTGGGCGTCAACGGGAACAGCGCGGCTTCGTCGGTCTGGAGCATCTCGGAAATTTTCGCCGAGCTCGGAATGTATTCCAGCACGTTGCGTCCGACGGTATTCGGCCAGGCTTTGAAACCTGGTTCTACGTCGGTTTCGCTGCCGCCCTGGATCCGGTTGAACATCAGGAAACCGTGCAGGCCGAAGGTCGACGAGGCCACCGACTGGAACACCAGTTTGTCCTTGAAACGCGGGTCGGCCATGTCCATCCACGACGTCGGCGCGCTCCAGCCTTTTTCCTTGAACAACCGCGTGTTGTACGCCAACCCGGTCACGCCCAGGCTCACCGCCACGGCTTGGTCCTTGATCCGCCCCTTGGCGGGAATCTGCGCGAGGGTCGGGCTGTCCTCAAGCTTGTCGCACAGGCCCATGGCGATGGCGCGGTACATGATGCCGTCGTCGAGGAACATCACGTGCATCTGCGGGTTGCCTTTGCTGGCCTGGACCTTGGCCAGAATATCGGCGGAGGTGCCGGGCACGATGACCACTTTGACGTTGTTGGCTTTCTCGAAAACCGGCAATACCTTGTCGGCGTACAACCGCTCCATGGTCCCGCCGTTCATGCCCAGATAAAGCGTCGGCTCGGCATGAGCCTGGGTAACCGTGAGCAGGGCGCTCAGGCATGAAAATCCGAGCAGTGCAGTGCGTTTGAAATGATTCATTGGCGCGACCTTCCTCTTTCAAGCTACGGAGATGGAGTGAAACCGGGTGATGGAAAACGCATCCAGCGACGTCGACGCGGCGCCGTTGCAGATGATCTCGGTGAGCGCCTGGCCCACCGCCGGCCCGATCTGAAAACCCGCGCCGGCAAAGCCGAACGCGTGCAACAGACCGGGTTGAGTACTGCTGTGGCCGATCACCGGTTGGCGGTCGGGCAGATAACCTTCAGTGCCGCTCCAAGTGCGAATCGCCTGGGCGCCTTCAAGAAACGGATAGAGCTCGACGGCCTGGCGCAGGATCTCGATCACTGCCTGTTGGCCGGGGCGAGCGCGGGCACCGTCAAGGGCAAAGCCTTGGCCGCCGCCGAGCACACAATTGCCACGAGCGACCTGACGGGCATAAATGCCGCCGCCTTCGACGCCGGTGCTGGCATTCATCACCAGTGGCAACGGCTCGGTGACCAGCATCGCCGGGTGCCCTGCGTGCATGGGCACCGCTTCGCCGAAGTGCTCGGCAAGGCTGCCGGCCCAGGCGCCGGCGCAGTTCAGCAGCCATGGCGCGTGCAGTTCGAGACCGTTTTGGGTGCTGACCCGAAAGCGCTGGCCGTCGTGCTCCACGGAAGAGACCGCGGATTGTTCATGAATCTGAGCACCCTGGTGACGGGCCGCTTGGGCGAAGGCGGGGGAGACCAGTCGCGGGTTTGCGTGACCATCGTCGGGGCAAAACGAAGCGCCGACGGCGACGTCGCCGACCCAAGGAAAACGTGCGCGCAATTCACCGCGATCAAGGACCTGCAAATCAAGGCCGAAACCCAGGCTGCTGGCGGCGTAGTCCTGCAAGGCGCGCAAGTCGTCGAGGCTGCGCGCGAGCTTCAAATGACCGCTGCGCTGATATTCACCGTCAATGCCAATTAACTGTGGCAGTTGTCCCCAAATCTCGTGGGCCCGTTGCGACAAGGGTAATTGCGACAGCGGCCGACCCTGACGCCGTACGCCGCCATAGTTCACGCCGCTGGAATGTGAACCGCAAAAATCTCGCTCCACCAACGCCACACGACGTCCGGCTTTGCTGAGAAACAGGGCGGCCGAGGCACCGACAATGCCACCGCCGATAATGATGGCGTCAACTTCGATCACGATTCGATCTCCAGGCCAAACGGCAGCGGCTTGATCGGTGCCTGTGCGCGCAGTCGACCGATCTGCGATACGTCACGCCGGCTTTCGCAGGCAATGATTTCTGCGGCGCCGGCACCGCACATCCGCCCCTGGCAGCGGCCCATGCCAACGCGGCAATGAGCTTTGACCCGGTTGATTTCCCAGTGACCCTCGCGCACCACCTGACGGATATCACCGGCGCTCACTTCTTCGCAGCGGCAGATCATCACGTCGTCAGTGGTTTTGACTGCCCAGTTTTCAGGGAAGACGAAGGCCTGTTCCAGCCCTTTGCGAAAGGTGTTTACCCGGGTGAGGGATTGTTCCAGTTGAATGCCGCGCTGCGGGGCAATCAGGTAGCCGCTGTCTTCGAGCAAGGTCAACGCAGCCCGTTCACCGGCCATTTCCGCTGCATCAGCGCCCATGATTCCGGCACCGTCACCGGCCAGATACACCTCGGCGACACTGCTGTGCCCGGCGCTGTCACGTTGCGGAAGCCAGGCGCGGTTGAGCGGGTTCCAGGCAAATTCACAGCCCAGCAAATCGGCGAGTTGGGTTTCACTGCGCAGGCCATGGGCGAAAGCGACTGCGTCGCACGCAAGTTGATGTTCTCCCTTGGCATCGGACCAGTTGAGCGACTGCACGCGATGTTCGCCATTGATGCGTTGCAAGGTGGCGCCCTGATGCACCGGGATGCCGTGAGCAGTCAACCAACTGCGGTAATAAATGCCTTTGGCCAGCGTGGCCGGTTGCGAGAGCAAGCCGGGCAGGGCGCGAACCTGGGCACTGAACGGCGAACTGTCGAGTACCGCGACCACCTTCGCACCGGCCTTGGCGTATTGATACGCGACCAGATACAGCAACGGACCGCTGCCGGCGAACACCACGCGTTCCCCGATGGCGCAGCCTTGGAACTTCAGGGCGATCTGGGCCGCGCCGAGGCTGTACACGCCCGGCAGCGTCCAGCCTTGCACCGGCAGAATCCGGTCAGTGGCGCCCGTAGCGACGATTACCCGGGAGTACTCAATCCGTGCGGCGCGCCCTTCATGCAACGTGTCGAGTGCGCCGCTCTCGGCGTTCCACACCAGGGTCTCGGGCCGATAGTCGAGCTGTTCACGCAATGTATCGAGGGTCTGATGCAACGCCTTGGCCTTGGCCGCTTCGAAGCCATACAATTTGACCGCAGAACGCTTGAAGTTGGCCGGCTGGCGCCGATAAATCTGCCCGCCACCGCGCGCGGCTTCATCCAGCAACACCGGGCGAACGCCATGCGCCACCAGCGTCTGCGCCGCCCGAATCCCGGCGGGACCGGCGCCGATGATGACCACAGGCTTCATAGCGACGCCCATTTAGCTGACCAGCGCTGAATCCTTGTGGGAGCCAGCCTGCTGGCGATGACGGTTGCACATTTAAAGTTGATGCTGGCTGACACTCCGCAATCGCGAGCAGGCTCGCTCCCACAGGGGATTCGGTTGCGGCAGATTGAAGAGGTGTTCATAGGCAACGCCCCGGTTCGCGGGTTATTTGGTGGTCGCTCTCAAGCAGCGTCGAACACGCGCGCACACGCCGGCCATCGCCCAGACGGACCCAGCAGTCCTGACACGCCCCCATCAGGCAGAATCCGGCGCGGGGTTCGGCGCTGAAGTCGCTGCCGCGCAGGTGGTCGCTGCAGGTCAGCACCGCGGTCAGCACCGTGTCGCCGAGCAGGGCGGTGGCCGGTTGGCCGTCAAGGGTAAAGTTCACGGCCGGGCGGTCGCCCTCGGCCAGTCGTTTCAGCAAAGCCATGGCGACCTCATTGTTTTCCAACCAGCACCCGATCAAGGCCGTAGACCCGATCAAGCAGAATCATGGTCAGCGCGGTCAGCGCGATCACCAGGGCCGACACCGCAGCCATCATCGGATCGATGGATTCGGTGGCGTACACGTACATGCGCACCGGCAGGGTTTGCGTGGCCGGCGAGGTGACGAAAATCGACAGCGTGACTTCGTCAAAACTGTTAATGAACGCCAGCAACCAACCCCCCGCGACCCCCGGCAGAATCATCGGCAAGGTGATTTCCCGGAACAGCGTGAAGCGTCCGGCGCCGAGGGATTGCGCGGCATGTTCGGCGCTACGATCCAGGCCAATGGCCGACGCCAACACCAGTCGCAGCACATAGGGTGTGATCACCAGCACATGGGCGAAAATCAGCCAGGTGAAGCTGCCGTTGACCCCCATCAGCGCAAACAGACGCAGCAAGGCAACGCCCAGCACCAGGTGCGGAATGATGATGGGCGACAGGAACAGACCGTTGAAAAAACCCCGTCCCGGAAACTCGTAACGGGTGATCGCCAACGCCGCAGGCACCGCAATCAGGGTCGCCAGACTGGCGGCGCAGAACGCCAGGACCAAACTGTTGTAGAACGCATCGACAAAGTCGGCGCGCTCGAAGACTGCACGGAACCAGCGCAGGGAAAACTCCGTGGTCGGCAGGCTCAGGGTATTTTCCGGGGTGAATGCGACGAGGCACACCACCACCAGCGGCGCGAGCATGAACAGCACCACCAGGGCATGGAACAGCAGGGCGAAAGGACCGTTCTTGGACATGACGAGTTATCCCAATGACTTCTTGTAGCGGCCTTCGATCATCCGGTTCCACGACAGCATGATCAGCAGGTTGAGCAACAGCAGCGCCACGGCAATCGCCGCGCCCATCGGCCAGTTGAGCTCCGACAGGTACTGGTCGTAGATCAGCGTGGCGACCATTTTCAGGCGACGCCCACCCAGTAGGCCGGGGATGGCAAACGAGCTGGCGGCCAGGCCGAACACGATCAAGGTGCCCGACAGCACGCCCGGCATAATCTGCGGCAGAACCACCTGGCGCATCACCGTGAAGTGACTGGCGCCGAGGGACATCGCCGCTTGTTCAGCGGCCGGGTCGAGTTTCTGCAATGAGGTCCAGACCGGAATAATCATGAACGGCAGCATCACGTGAACCAGCGCTATCACCACCGCGAACGGCGTGTACAACAGCTTCATCGGCGAACCGCCGAAGGCTTGCAGGGTTTGATTGACCAGGCCGTCGGCGCCGAGCAACAGGCTCCAGCCGAAGGCACGCACCACCACCGAAATCAGCAGCGGTGTGAGGATCAAAATCAAAAAGATCGAACGCCATGGCGCGCCCATGCGGCTGAGGATGTAGGCCTCGGGCACACCGATGACCACGCACAGCAGGGTGGTCAGGCCGCTGATCCACATCGTGCGCAGAAAGATCTCGTAGAAGTACGGGTCGCCCAGCAAGCTGCTGTAATGACTGAGGGTATAGGCGTCGCTATTGATCCCCGAGCTGTAGTCGAAGACGTTGAACGACAACACCAGCGTCAGCAGCAACGGGATGGCCAGCAGGCTGACGTACAACGCCAGGGCCGGTGCCGACAACAAGTAGCCCTGACGTCCCTGGCGAACGGCGGCCAACGTACTCATGCCGACACCTCGTCGACACTCAGCACCCGCAACAATGTCGCATCCCAGTCGAGACCGACTGCCGTGCCTTCGTTCAGTGGTGTCGAACCGTCGTTGCGGCGCACCACGCTGATGTCGCCCAGGGTCGTGGAGACGCCATACAACCATTGGCTGCCGAGGAAGAAGCGACTGGCGATCTTGCCTTGCAGGCGCCCTTTATCTTTCTCGCGCAGATCGATTTTTTCCGGGCGCAGGCTCAGGGTCAGGTCACCGCCACTGCGCACTTGCACCACGCCCGCGCTGTCACGCTCGCCGGGCAGCAGGTTGGCTTTGCCGACGAAACCGGAAATGAACTCGGTGCGCGGATGTTCGTAAAGGGTGTAAGGCGCGTCGATTTGCGTGATGCGCCCGGCCTGCATCACCACCACGCGGTCGCTGATGGACAGCGCTTCGGATTGGTCGTGGGTGACCATCAGCGTGGTGATCCCGACTTCGCGCTGAATGCGGCGGATCTCGAATTGCATTTCTTCGCGCAGGTTGGCGTCGAGGTTGGACAGCGGCTCGTCGAGCAGCAACACCGGTGGCTCGATCACCAACGCCCGGGCCAGTGCCACACGTTGGCGCTGACCACCTGAAAGCTCGCGTGGATAACGCTCGGCATGTTGATCCAGACGCACCAGTTTCAGCACCCGAGCCACGCGCTGTTGCAACTCGGCGGCGGGCACTTTGCGCATCCGCAGGCCGAAGGCGATGTTGTCCTTGACGGTCATGTGCGGGAACAGCGCGTAGCTCTGGAACACCACGCCCAGGCCACGGCTGGCGGGTTTGGCATGGGTGATGTCGCGGCCGTCGAGCAGGATGCGACCGCTGGTGACTTCAACGAAGCCGGCGATCATTTGCAGAGTGGTGGTTTTGCCGCATCCGGACGGACCGAGCAAGGACACGAACTCGCCTTTCTCCACCGAGAGGTTGGTAGCCACGACGGCGTCGATTTCACCGTAACGTTTGCCGAGTCCTTCAAGTTGCACAAAAGCCATGACTGCGCTCCACCTGAGATTGTTATGCGTCACCCGAAGGCGCGCTTTTTTGTATGGGCAGATACGAAAAGGTCTTGCTGGGTGCGTTGGCGCTCGACTGGAGTCGGCTGCCGCTGTTGTTCGAATCGCCCCTGTGGACGCAGATTAGGACGAAGACTAGGATGGGCTCAATGGCCTATTTCACTGAAGCGATGACTATTTTCAAATTCATTCAGTGAGTAAATTAATTATCTGGAAATTACATGTCTGATTCCACTGAGCGGAATGAAAGCAAAAATGAAGTCGGTGTCGGTGCGGTCTCCCGCTTGTTTGCCGTGCTGCGCAGCCTCGGTGACACCGTCGAGGGCGGGGAGCGCGTGACGCAACTGGCGCAGCGCATCGGCTTGTCGCAACCGACCACGCACCGTTTGTTGCGCAGCCTGATGGACGAGGGCATGGTCGAGCAGGATGTGCGCAGCAAGCGCTATCGCCTGAGCCTGGATTTTTTTGCCTTGGCAGCGCGTGCGGGCAATACCGCAAACCTGCGCGAACTGGTGCGGCCGTCGCTGCTGCGGCTATCGGCTTCGTTGGGCGACTCGTTGTTTTTACTGGCGCGCAGTGGTTTCGACGCGATCTGCCTGGACCGCAGCGAAGGGCCGTTTCCGATCCGCACGTTCACCGGCGATATCGGTGGGCGAGTGGCGCTGGGCGTGGGTCAGGGCAGCCTGGCGATTCTGGCGTTTCTGCCGGAAGAGGAGCGTGACACGGTGATTCGCTACAACTTGCCGCGACTCAAGGATTTCCATCTTTACGACGAAGTGTTCCTGCGCTCGGAGGTCGAGAACGTGCGCTCGCTGGGTTATGCCGGGCGCAACACCGGTGTGCTGCAAGGGATGGCCGGGGTGGCGGTACCGATTCTGGATCGAGAGGGACGGGCGGTGGCGGCGTTAAGTGTGGCGACGGTCAGTGATCGGCTTGGACCGGATCGATTGCCGACGGTGGTGGAAAYGCTCAAGCGTGAAGCCGCGATGATCGGGCCGCGCATAAATCCCTTCGATCCGCTGCTGCGCCGGCCTTCGCAGGTGTTTGGGCAGGGCTGAATACAAACTACAAGTAATCGCAGAACCCCCTTTGAGTGAGACCGGCAAGCCGGTCTCACTCCCACAAGGGAACCCCAGTGGTGTGGTCAGAACTGTGCGGTGTGCTTGAGCATCTGCGCCGTCGGCGTGTCGCTCGGGCTGACCATCGCATAGTTGTAGCCGCTGCCGGACCAGTACTCGGCCTGCAGTTCGCCATCGCTGCGACTGCCTCGTGGCAGGAAAATGTTTTTCGGTCCCGGTGGCCGCACGTAGAAGCTGATCTTGTGCCCGCCCTGATCCTCATAAACCACCATCGCCGCCGGCCCTTGTTCGGTGCTGAGCAAACGACCGCTGACCGGTTTGAAGCCTGCGCCTGACAGGTCCGGCAGGCGATTGGCGTGGGTGAAGTAACGGTCGAGCCAACCCTGCATGTCGCCGTCGTCGCTGACTTTGTAATCAGCCGGCAGGATGCCTTGCTGGGCGATCAGGCGATAAGCCTGCAGGGCATCGGTCATCGGCAGCGGGGGGCTGGGCAGGGTCAACTGGCGCGCTTGCCAGCCGCTCAATCCACCGAAGCTGACGGCGATCAACAGCACCGCCGCGCTGGCCAGATGACGGCGGGACTGGTGTTTGAGGCGTTGGCGAATCAGCGCCGGGTCAAGCTCCTGATTGACCGGTTGTTGCAAGGCACCGCTCAGCGCCGCGCGTAATTGTTGAGCGTCCTGCTGCCAGGCGCGTACTTGCGCGGCCGCTTCAGGGTTGTTTTCCAAGTACGTTTTCACCAGACGTCGGTCGCCGTCGTTGAGTTGGTGATCGACGTAAGCGTGCAGGTCACGCTCGCTCGGGGGCATGCTGATCATTTGAGTATCCGCAAAGAAGGGCTGGTGATTTCGCCGTCGCTGAGCAGGCGCAGGGCTTGGCGGGCGCGGGACAGGCGGGACATCACGGTGCCGGTGGGGACGTCGAGAATCTCGGCGACCTCTTTATAACTCAAGCCTTCCACCGATACCCAAAGCAGCAGCGCGCGCTGTTCGGTGGTGAGTTGATCGAAGGCTTGCAGCGTTGATTGGGCAATCACCGTGCGTTCGACCGACGGCTGTGCGTCGTCACGCCCGGTAAAGAATTCGAGCATTCGCGCGTAGCGCCGGGTGCGGCGGTGAGCATCCAGGAACTGCCGGTACAGAATCGAAAACAACCAGGCGCGCAAGTCGCCTTCGGGGCGTTTGTCAGCCCAACTCGATAGTGCTCGCTCCAGGCTCGATTGCACCAAATCGTCGGCACTGCTGGGATTGCGCGTCAGCGAAACGGCGAAACGGCGCAGCCTGGGAATGATTTCTCTGAGTTGTTCGTCGATATCGTTCATGAAGTTCTGGCTAGTCACTACGCTGGGACTAGAAAGACGCCCGGCATTCGAGGTTATTCCACGCCTGCAAAAATAAACACCCGGCGATGGAATAAAGCGCAGTGGGGTACGTCTGCTTGACTCTTCTCACCTGTGGCCGATGGCCCTGGAGTTATTCATGGTAGATCGCTCATCACCGCCCACCCGGCCACCGCTGAGTGCCGCAAGCCTGACACTGCGATTGACCGGCATTGCGGTAGTGGTCGCCGCGCTGGCGGGTGCATTTGCCTACGTCAACGGCACACTCGACCCTCAGCGCCTCACGCCAACAGCACTGATCAATGTGCTGGAAAAGAACAACGGCGTGCACCCGGGTTTCCGCCGTAACCACGCCAAAGGCGTGTGCGTGATCGGCCATTTCGAAAGCACCGCTGAGGCGCGCAGCTATTCCAGTGCCCAAGTGTTCAGCGAAGCCCAGACTCCGGTGGTCGGGCGACTTGCCTTGCCCCCCGGCAACCCTTACGCACCCGATAGCGCCGTGCCGATTCGCAGCATGGCGTTGCGATTTACCCAGGCCAACGGCCAGCAGTGGCGCACCGGGATGAACAGCATGCCGGTGTTCCCGGTGGGCACCCCTGAGGCGTTCTATCAGTTGCAGCAAGCCCAGTCGCCGGATCCTGCCACTGGCAAACCCAACCCGGCGGCGGTTCCGGCATTCTTCGGTGCTCATCCGGAATCTGCGCCGTTCCTGGCCTGGATCAAAACCGCCAAGCCCTCGGCCAGCTATGCGACGGAGACCTACAACAGCGTCAACGCGTTTTACCTGGTGAACGCCGCCGGTCAACGCCAGGCAGTGCGTTGGAACATGGTGCCGGTGGCGCAGGATGCAGCGGGTGCGACAGCACCCGAAGGCAGTGATTTTCTTGAGAAAGACCTGGTTCAGCGACTGGCGGCCGGGCCGTTGCGCTGGCAGTTGATGATCACGCTGGCGAACCCGGAGGATCCGGTCAACGACGCCAGCAAGGCCTGGCCAAGCGGTCGCAAAGTGCTGAATGCCGGCACCTTGGTCCTTGAGCGCACCCAGCCACAACTCAATGGCGAATGCCGTGACATCAATTACGATCCGCTCGTGCTGCCCAGCGGCATTGAAGGTTCCGACGACCCGTTGCTCGCTACACGCTCAGCCGGTTACGCCAATTCTTACCTGCGCCGCACCAGTGAAGTCAGTCAGTTGCCCGCCGCTAAACAGGAGGCTCAACAATGAGCGCTCAACCGAACCATTTCGCGCCGTTGGCGCGGCTGCTGCATTGGCTGATGGCGCTGATGATCATTGCGATGCTGTTTGTCGGCGCTGGGATGGTGGCCTCGGTGTCAGAGCGCCATGAGTGGTTGATCCATCTGCACAAGCCTTTGGGCGTCGCGATTTTGCTGCTGGTGATTGTTCGTTTGTTCGTACGCTTTTCCACCCGACAGCCACCCTTGCCGGCGGATCTGCCGAGCTGGCAGGCACTGGCGGCCAAGGCCTCGCACGTCTTGCTGTATGTTTTGATGTTGGTGTTGCCGTTGCTCGGTTGGGCAATGATGTCGGCAGCGGGCGACCCGGTGATGATCAGCAACTCGTTCCAGTTGCCGTCGATCCTCCCGGCCAATGCACAGGTGTTCGCGTTCCTGCGCAAGGCGCATGGGTATCTGGCGTATCTGCTGTTTCTCACCGTGCTGCTGCACCTGGCGGCGGCATTGTTTCACGGTTGGGTGCGGCGAGATGAGGTGCTGGACAGCATGTTGCGGGGCAAGGATCGCAGCTGATCCTTGTAGCAGTTAGCGAAGGTTGCGTTTGGCTCATGTAGCAGCTGGCGAAGCCTGCGTCCGGCTGCGAAGCAGTCGTAAAATCGGACACCTCGGTCTTCCAGGTCAACCGAGGAGCTTGATAGACGGCTGCTGCGCAGCCGGACGCAGGCTTCGCCAGCTGCTACATGAGCCGGATGTACGGGGGGCGGTCGATCAGCGCAGGGTGTCGACCATGTCGGCGATAGTGGTCAACACGTCTTTGCCCAATTGCTTCGAACGCTTGCCGGACCAGCCCGTGAGCGCATTCGGTGAATCGTTGTTGTCCTTGAACGGCATCTCCAGGGTTAACGACAGGCAGTTGAATTTCTGACCGACGCTGTTGCAGGCCAGGGTCATGTTGGCTTTTCCCGGTTCGTCGCGGGTGTAGCCGTGCCTGGTCTGGAAATCCTTGGTCAGGTGTTTCAGATGGCTGCGGAAATGCTCTTCGAGTTTTTCGATTCGCGGCGTATAGCCCGGGTTACCTTCGCAGCCGGCGGTGAACACGTAAGGGATTTCTTCATCACCGTGGACGTCGAGGAACAGGTCGACGCCATACTTTTCCATCTGCTGTTGAGCGAACAGCACTTCCGGGCTGATCTCCAGGCTGGCGCTCTGCCAGGCGCGGTTCAGGTCCTGACCCATGGCGTTGGTGCGCAGGTGACCATGGAAGGCCCCGTCCGGGTTCATGTTCGGAATCAGGTACAGGTCGGCACTGGCCAGAAGTTTGTTCAACACCGGGTCGTCGTGTTTTTCCAGGCGTTCGATCACGCCTTCCATGAACCACTCGGCCATGTGTTCGCCGGGGTGTTGCTGAGCAATGATCCAGACCTTGCGTCGACCTTCGGCGCCCGTGCCCTTGCGCAGCAGCTGGATGTCTCGACCTTCAACACTCTTGCCGGTTGCCAGCAGTTCGGTGCCGGCCTTGGTCAGGGCCTGTTCAATCAGCCAGTCGTGACGGCCACGGCCGTAAGGTTCGAAATAGGCAAACCAGGCGTGAGTGGCGGTGGCTTCAAGGCTGAAGCGCAAACAGTCGCCTTCGAAGATGGTGGGTACGCGGAACCAGTTGACGTGGTCGTAGGAGGCAACGGCCTGATAACCGTCCCAGGCTTTGTTGTACGAAGACTTGCTGGCGTTGTTCAGGCGAAACCAATGTTCCTGACCGACGTGCAGACCGCTGGCCTTGAAGTGGAACCATTGAAAATGCTGGCTGCGAGTATCAGGTTTGATGGCCAGCAACGCTTGAAGCGGATTGCTGATGTCCAGCACTTCAATGTTACCGCTGTCAAAGTTTGCACTGATGTCGAAGGAAGATTTGGCCACGCTCATAGTCGGTTCCTGAATATGATTTTTATGGCTGTTACTTTACACGCTGGAAAGGGATTAGGCGGCTGGAAAAAATCACCAGGCGCTATAGGTTGCCGTTACGCCATTCACCCGGAACATCGAGTTGCGGTGAAGTGAAACCTTCACCAGCGTGTATAGATCACCATCAGGACTGCCCCCTGCACCGAGCCCGCACTGTGTGCCGCGTTCGGCGCGCGGCAACAATAGTCGCCGACGTTCAGTGTGCGGTCCTGATCGTAGAAGGAACCTTGCAATACGAACAGTTGCTCCAGCTCGCCTTCATGGGTATGACTGGCGACATGGGCGCCAGGGTCGACTTTCATCAACAGCGTTTTTTCGCCGCGCTCGCTGTCCTCGAAAAGGGGTTTGATCCAGAAGCCTTCAGCCTTTGTCGGCAACCAGTCATCCATCGAGGAGGCGTAATAGAGAGAGCCTTCGACCGGTCCCTGGATGCCGTTTTTCCCGGCAATTCTCCATGAAGGTGTTTCATCGCTTGGCATGTTTTTCACCTGGGTTGGTTTACAAGTCCTTGACCAGTCGCAAGGCATCGTAGATCGCGGCGTGGGTATTGCGCGCAGCCACGGCATCGCCGATGCGAAATAACTGGAATCGGCCGTCCGGGTTGGTCACCACTTGTTGTGGGTTGCCGACGATCAGGTCCTGATGTTCAACCACACCGCCGTTGCTGGAAGCGGATTTCAATTCGAAATACAGTTCGTCCAGCGGTCGGGTGCCGTGGTTGACCACCACTTGATCGACGCGTCGAACCTTGCGCGCATTGCCGTAATCGCTGTCGATCGTGGCCAGCAAATCCAGCCCCTCGCGCTCGACGGCAAGCAGCCGGAAGGTGACGGTGAAGGTGGTATCC
>NZ_JBFULH010000044.1:0-20402 GCF_056400445.1 Pseudomonas sp. P5_B2
CTGCTGCCGAGGGCGACGATGGTCAGGCCGAGGATCAGCGGGCGCACATGCCACCGCGCCGCGAGGCGCACGGCGGCACGCACCATCAGTTCTGCGCCGAAGATCAGTAAAACCAGGCCGCTGAGCAATTCAATCACACTGATCAGGGGTAAATCGGCAAGTCCAAAAATGGGGGGTGCTCCGTCTGTCAGTCGTCGAGGGCTTGCACGCGAACCTTGGCAGTGCCGCTTTTGATCATGCCCAGGCGCTCGGCGGCTTCATGGGACAGATCGATCAGGCGTCCGCGGGTATGCGGCCCGCGATCGTTTATGCGGACCACGCAGGACTTGTCGTTGTTCAGATTGGTGACCTTCACCCGTGTGCCAAAGGGTAGCTGGCGATGGGCGGCGGTCATGGAGTTCTTGTTGAAACGTTCACCACTGGCGGTACGTTTGCCTTGGTGTTTGGCGCCGTAATAGGACGCGGTACCGGTTTTGTCGTAGCCGTGTGGATCGACCACATCGTTACTGGTGCAACCGGCCAGTAGAGCGAGCAGGGCGCAGGCGCTGAGCAGACGCTTCATTAGGTGACCCCATGATCGTTCCCACGCTCCGCGTGGGAATGCAGCCTGTGACGCTCCGCGTCACAAAAACGGACGCGGAGCGTCCAATGAGGCGTTCCCACGCGAAGCGTGGGAACGGTCACTGTGGTCAGCCTTCGAGCTTGCTTTTCAGCAGTTCGTTGACCTGTTGCGGGTTGGCCTTGCCTTTAGAGGCTTTCATGGCCTGGCCGACGAAGAAGCCGAACATTTTGCCGCGTTTGGCTTCGTCTGCCGCGCGGTACTGTTCAACCTGTTCGGCATTGGCCGCGAGCATCTCGTCCAGCACCGCCGAGATGGCGCCGCTGTCAGTCACTTGCTTGAGACCGCGCTTGTCGATGATCTCGTCCGCGCTGCCTTCGCCATTAGCCATCGCTTCGAACACCACCTTGGCGATCTTGCCGGAGATGGTGTTGTCCTTGATGCGCAGCAGCATGCCGCCCAGTTGCTCGGCGGAAACCGGCGACTGTTCGATGTCCAGGCCTTGCTTGTTGAGCAGGCTGCCCAACTCAACCATTACCCAGTTAGCCGCCAGTTTGGCGTCACCGCCGATGCTCGCGACTTTCTCGAAGTAATCGGCTTGCTCGCGGCTGGTCGCCAGCACGCTGGCGTCATAGACCGACAGACCGAATTGCTCCTGGAAACGCTCGCGTTTTTGCGGTGGCAATTCCGGCAGGGTGGCCCGCACGTCGTCGAGGAACGAGTCTTCGATGACCACTGGCAGCAGGTCCGGATCGGGGAAGTAACGGTAGTCGTTGGCTTCCTCTTTGCTGCGCATCGGACGGGTTTCGTCTTTGTTAGGATCGTACAGACGGGTCTGCTGGATCACTTTGCCGCCGTCTTCGATCAGCTCGATCTGACGCTGGACTTCGCTGTTGATCGCCTTCTCGATGAAGCGGAACGAGTTGACGTTCTTGATCTCGCAGCGAGTGCCGAACTCAACCTGGCCTTTCGGACGGATCGATACGTTGCAGTCGCAACGCAGTGAGCCTTCGGCCATGTTGCCGTCGCAGATGCCCAGGTAACGCACCAGCGCGTGGACGGTCTTGACGTAGGCCACGGCTTCCTTGGCGCTGCGCATGTCCGGCTCGGACACGATTTCCAGCAGTGGCGTGCCGGCACGGTTCAAGTCGATGCCGGTGGCACCGTTGAACTCTTCGTGCAGGCTTTTACCGGCGTCTTCTTCCAGGTGCGCACGGGTCACGCCGACACGTTTGATCGTGCCGTCTTCCATGGCGATGTCCAAGTGGCCCTTGCCGACGATCGGCAATTCCATCTGGCTGATCTGGTAGCCCTTGGGCAGGTCCGGGTAGAAATAGTTTTTACGGGCGAACACGTTGTGCTGGCCGATCTCGGCGTCAATCGCCAGACCGAACATCACCGCCATGCGTACCGCTTCCTGGTTCAGCACCGGCAGTACACCGGGCATGCCCAGGTCTACGAGGCTGGCCTGGGTGTTCGGCTCGGAACCGAAGGTGGTGGAACTACCGGAAAAGATTTTCGACCGGGTGGTGAGCTGGGTGTGAATCTCCAGCCCGATCACGACTTCCCATTGCATGTGTGTCTCCTCAGAAGCCGGTTGGGGTGCGAGTGTGCCAGTCAGTGTTCAACTGGTACTGGTGCGCAACATTGAGCAAGCGGCCTTCCTGGAAATACGGGGCGAGTAGTTGCACGCCGACCGGCAGACCATCGACGAAACCGGCTGGCATGGACAAGCCCGGCAGGCCGGCAAGGTTGGCGGTGATGGTGTAGACGTCTTCCAGGTACGCAGCGACCGGGTCGCTGTTCTTGGCGCCGAGCTTCCAGGCCGGGTTCGGCGTGGTTGGGCCGAGGATGATGTCGACCTCATTGAAGGCTGCCATGAAGTCGTTCTTGATCAAGCGACGAATCTTCTGGGCCTTGAGGTAGTAGGCGTCGTAGTAACCGGCCGACAGCGCGTAGGCGCCGACCATGATCCGGCGCTGCACTTCCGGGCCGAAACCTTCGCCACGGGAGCGCTTGTACAGGTCGATCAGGTCTTTCGGGTTTTCGCAGCGATGGCCGAAACGCACGCCGTCGAAACGCGACAGGTTGGACGAGGCTTCCGCCGGGGCGATCACGTAGTACGCAGGAATCGCGTGCTGCATGTTAGGCAGGCTGATTTCCTTGATCACGGCGCCGAGCTTTTTCAGCTCTTCAACGCTGGCCATGACCAGGTCGGCAATGCGCGGGTCGAGACCGGCGCTGAAGTATTCCTTTGGCACTCCGATGCGCAGGCCTTGCAGCGAGCCGTTGAGGCTGGCGCTGTAATCGGGCACAGGCTCGTCGATGCTGGTGGAGTCATTTGGATCGAAGCCGGCCATGCCTTGCAGCAAAATTGCACAATCTTCAGCCGTGCGCGCCATCGGGCCGCCCTGATCGAGGCTGGAGGCGTAGGCAATCATGCCCCAGCGTGAAACGCGACCGTACGTCGGTTTCAGGCCGGTGAGGTTGGTCAGTGCAGCCGGTTGGCGAATGGAGCCGCCGGTATCGGTACCGGTAGCCGCAGGCAACAGGCGCGCGGCAACCGCGGCGGCCGAACCACCGGACGAACCGCCAGGCACGTGTTCCAGGTTCCACGGGTTTTTCACCGGGCCGTAGTAGCTCGACTCGTTGGCCGACCCCATGGCGAATTCGTCCATGTTGGTCTTGCCCAGGGTCACGGTCCCGGCAGCGGCCAGCTTGGCAACGACGGTGGCGTCGTACGGTGCTTTAAAGTTGTCGAGCATCTTCGAGCCGCAGCTGGTGCGGATACCCTGGGTGCAGAACAGGTCTTTGTGCGCAATCGGCGCGCCGAGCAGGGCGCCGCTCTCACCGTTGGCGCGGCGTGCGTCAGCGGCTTTCGCCTGCTGGAGCGCCAGGTCTTCGGTGAGGCTGATGAAGCTGTTGAGCTGAGGATCGAGCTGCGCAATACGCGCCAGCAGGGTTTTGGTCAGCTCTTCGGAAGAAAACTTTTTTTCGGCGAGTCCGCGGGCGATCTCGGCCAGAGTCAATTGATGCATTGCAGGCTCTTTCCCTTTAGTCGATGACTTTCGGTACCAGGTACAGGCCGTTTTCGACCGCTGGTGCGATGGACTGATAGGCCTCGCGATGATTGGTCTCGGTCACGACGTCGGCACGCAGGCGCTGGCTGGCCTCCAGTGGGTGGGCCAGCGGTTCGATACCGTCGGTATTAACCGCCTGCATTTCGTCGACCAGGCCCAAAATGCTGTTCAGGGCCGAAGTGATGTGTGGAAGATCGGCATCATTGAGGCCAAGGCAGGCCAAATGAGCGATTTTTTCCACGTCGGAGCGTTCAAGCGCCATTGCGATTCTCCAGTGGAAAACAGAACGGACGGCGTCCGTGTGTTAGATTGTCTGAACACTACCGCATTTCTACGGTCATAAGGCCGCGATTGTGGGGGTTGGTGCACAGAAAAGCGGCCAATTTAACATATTGGCGCCTTGCCCAAAATCCCTGTCGTTGTTAGAGTTTGCCGCACTTTTTTACCCACGCGTTGCCTAGGGTCCCTTTCCCATGTTCAAGAAACTGCGTGGCATGTTTTCCAGCGATCTCTCCATTGACCTGGGCACTGCCAACACCCTTATTTACGTGCGCGAGCGCGGTATCGTCCTGAATGAGCCATCGGTTGTGGCTATTCGGACACACGGTAACCAGAAAAGTGTCGTTGCTGTCGGCACCGAAGCGAAGCGCATGCTCGGCCGAACGCCGGGTAACATTGCTGCCATTCGTCCGATGAAGGACGGCGTGATTGCCGATTTCAGCGTCTGCGAAAAGATGCTGCAATATTTTATCAACAAGGTTCACGAAAACAGCTTTCTGCAGCCTAGCCCTCGTGTGCTGATCTGCGTTCCGTGCAAATCCACCCAGGTTGAGCGTCGTGCCATCCGTGAATCGGCGCTTGGTGCCGGTGCTCGTGAAGTGTTCCTGATCGAAGAGCCAATGGCTGCTGCGATCGGTGCCGGCCTCCCGGTTGAAGAAGCACGCGGTTCGATGGTGGTCGATATCGGTGGTGGTACCACTGAAATCGCGCTGATCTCCCTGAACGGTGTGGTTTACGCCGAATCCGTACGAGTTGGCGGCGACCGCTTCGACGAAGCGATCATCACCTACGTGCGTCGCAACTATGGCAGCCTGATCGGCGAATCCACCGCTGAGCGTATCAAACAGGAAATCGGTACGGCTTACCCTGGCGGCGAATTGCGTGAAGTCGACGTGCGTGGCCGTAACCTGGCCGAAGGCGTTCCACGTGCTTTCACCCTGAACTCCAATGAAGTGCTGGAAGCTCTGCAAGAGTCCCTGGCCACCATCGTTCAGGCGGTGAAAAGTGCACTGGAGCAGTCGCCTCCGGAGCTGGCATCCGATATCGCCGAGCGCGGCCTGGTACTGACCGGTGGTGGCGCCTTGCTGCGTGACCTCGACAAGTTGCTGGCCCAGGAAACAGGACTGCCGGTGATCGTCGCCGAAGACCCGCTGACCTGCGTTGCTCGCGGCGGTGGCCGTGCGTTGGAAATGATGGATAAACACACCATGGACCTGCTTTCCAGCGAGTGATCTCGCCGGTTGCATCTATGCTGTTGGCGCGCAGGCAGCACTTTTGCAGTGCTGCCTGTTGGCGTTTATCTTCTGTCAGTCTGCATCCAGGCCGGTTTGATGCCGTATGAATAAAGAGAACATTTGCCTGGGAGGAGCGGCTTATTAAACCGCTTTTCACCAAAGGGCCTTCACTGGGCGTGCGCTTGTTGGTGCTGGTCGTGCTATCGGTCGCGCTGATGGTGGTCGATGCCCGCTTCACACTGCTCAAGCCAGTGCGTAGCCAGATGTCGCTGGTGCTGATGCAGTCTTACTGGATCACCGACCTGCCGCAGCGGCTATGGCAGGGTGTGGCCAGCCAATTTGGCAGCCGTACCGAACTCGTCGCGGAAAACGAAAAACTCAAGACCGAAAACCTGCTGTTGCAGGGGCGCATGCAGAAGCTTGCCGCCCTCACCGAGCAGAACGTTCGGCTGCGCGAGTTGCTCAACTCGTCCGCACTGGTCAACGAGAAGGTCGAAGTGGCCGAGTTGATCGGCATGGACCCGAACCCCTTCACCCATCGCATCATCATCAACAAAGGTGAGCGCGACGGTGTAGTCCTCGGTCAGCCGGTGCTCGATGCACGTGGCCTGATGGGGCAGGTGGTCGAGTTGATGCCCTATACCTCCCGCGTATTGCTGCTGACCGACACCACCCACAGCATTCCTGTGCAGGTGAACCGTAACGGTTTGCGGGCGATTGCCAGCGGCACCGGCAACCCGGAGCGCCTTGAGTTGCGTCACGTAGCCGATACCGCCGATATCAAGGAAGGTGATCTGTTGGTTAGCTCCGGCCTTGGTCAGCGGTTCCCGGCGGGTTACCCGGTGGCGACGGTCAAGGAAGTGATTCACGACTCCGGACAACCGTTTGCCATCGTTCGCGCTGTACCGACTGCCGCGTTGAACCGCAGCCGTTATTTGCTGCTGGTGTATAGCGACGGCCGCACGGCCGAAGAGCGCGCCAACGAAGCAGCCCAGGCGCAAGAAGCACTGGATCAGCACGGCGGTGGCCCGATCATTCCGGCGACTGTCTCCAAACCGGTTTATGTGACGCCCGCTGCACCGGTTGCACCTGCTGTTGCGCCGGCCGCACCGGTTGCCCCTGCTGCCCCGGCTACCGCCACTCCAGCCAAGCCTGCTGCTGCGAAACCTGGCGCTAAAAAGCCGCCGGAGGCTGCACCTGCGGCCGCTAAACCGCCGGCAACGCCGCCTGCCGTCGTGAAGCCTGCTGCCAAACCGCCTGTCCCCGCGCCGGCTACCACTGGGAGACAAGAATAATGGTCGGTGTCAAAGCCTCCCGAAACGGCTGGATGGTCTGGGTGACGTTTGCTGTTGGCCTGTTGCTCAGCGTCTCGCCGTTGCCGCAATTCATGGAAATTCTCCGCCCGCTGTGGCTGGCTTTGCTGCTCGCGTTCTGGGCACTGGCCCTGCCGCAAAAAGTCGGCATGCTCACGGCGTGGTGCCTGGGGCTGGCTGAAGACGTGCTTTATGGCACGTTGCTTGGCCAGAATGCGCTGATCCTGACGTTGATCACCTTCCTGGTGCTGTCGCTGCAACAACGCTTGCGCATGTTCCCTATGTGGCAACAGAGCCTGGTGATCCTGGTAATCTTCGGCCTCGCGCAGCTTGTTCAATTATGGCTGAGTGCCTTGACTGGTAATCGTCAACCAACCCTGGCGCTGGTTCTGCCGGCCCTGGTCAGTGCGTTGTTGTGGCCCTGGGTCAGCTACGGTTTGCGTGGTCTGCGTCGGCGCTACAAAATCAACTAATTCGGTCAGGCATTTGCCGGTGCCTTGCCTCGCAAATACGTTCCCTTTTTTGGCGAATAGCTGTTGTTGCCAGACAAGGCGCCGCGACGAGTCAT
The DNA here is from genome assembly GCF_056400445.1 of Pseudomonas sp. P5_B2. Lineage (NCBI taxonomy): Bacteria > Pseudomonadati > Pseudomonadota > Gammaproteobacteria > Pseudomonadales > Pseudomonadaceae > Pseudomonas > Pseudomonas sp. P5_B2. Next base: position 7,035 of record NZ_JBFULH010000044.1, read on the forward strand.
AGCTCGCTATGGCGAGGAGCGGCAACGCAGTATGGCTGCAACAGACGCCGCCAAAAAGGAACAGTATTTGTGGGGCAGGGCACTAAACAGGGAGATGTCTTGATGAAACAGCTGTACCTCGCCTCAGGCTCGCCGCGTCGGCGTGAACTGCTCACGCAGATTGGCGTGCCGTTCTGCGCCATCAGCGCGGACATCGATGAAACCCCTTTGTCTCAAGAATCCCCGTCGGCCTATGTCGAGCGCCTGGCGCGCGGCAAGGCCGAGGCCGGGCGAAGCGCTGTCGTGTCCGATGCGGATTTTTGCGTGCTGGGGGCCGATACGGCGGTAGTGCTGGACGGGAAAATACTTGGCAAACCGGTGGACGAAGCCCAAGCGTGCGCCATGCTTATGCTGTTGGCCGACCGTGAGCATGAAGTATTGACCGCCGTCGCCGTACTCGACGCAGAACGCTGCGAGTCTCGGGTGGTGCGCAGTCTGGTGCGGTTTCGCAACATCAGTCGCGAAGAAGCGGCAGCCTATTGGGCCAGCCGTGAGCCTCGCGACAAGGCGGGTGGCTACGGAATTCAGGGACTGGGTGCGATATTTGTTGCCGGGCTCAACGGCAGTTACTCGGCTGTGGTCGGGTTGCCGCTGTGCGAAACAGCAGAACTTCTCAACCATTTCGGCATACCCTGTTGGCAAACACTTAACGCGCGCTGAGCGTCGTACTGACAAGATGCAGCCATTATCGTGAATACGCCTGAACGAGACCCTGCCATGAGTGAAGAGATTCTGATCAACATCACGCCGATGGAATCGCGCGTGGCGGTGGTCGAAAACGGTGTTCTGCAAGAGGTCCACGTCGAGCGAACGCAAAAGCGCGGAATCGTCGGCAACATTTATAAAGGCAAAGTCGTACGGGTTTTGCCAGGCATGCAGGCTGCGTTCGTCGACATCGGTCTGGACCGCGCAGCGTTTATTCACGCCTCGGAAATTTCCCTGCGCGAAGGTCCGGTCGTCGAAAGCATCAGTGCCCTGGTGCATGAAGGCCAGAGCCTCGTGGTTCAGGTCACCAAGGACCCGATCGGCTCAAAAGGCGCACGTCTGACGACTCAGCTGTCGATTCCATCGCGTTATCTGGTGTATATGCCGCGTACCGCTCATGTCGGTATTTCGCTGAAGATCGAAGACGAGGCCGAGCGCGAACGTCTCAAGCAGGTGGTCACCGATTGCGTGGCCAAAGAAGGCATCATCGAGGCGGGCGGTTTCATTTTGCGCACCGCGGCCGAAGGGGCGGGTGCCGATGAGATTCTCATGGACATCCGCTACCTGCGCCGGCTCTGGGATCAGATCAACGAACAGATCAAAACCATCGGTGCACCGAGTGTGATCTACGAAGACCTCGGGCTGGCGTTGCGGACCTTGCGCGACCTGGTGAGCCCGAAGATCGAGAAGATCCGTATCGACTCCCGGGAAACCTTCCAGAAAACCACGCAGTTCGTCGCCGAACTCATGCCGGAAATCGCCGATCGCCTGGAACACTATCCGGGTGAGCGGCCTATTTTCGATTTGTATGGCGTTGAAGACGAAATCCAGAAAGCCCTGGAACGTAAAGTCCCGCTCAAGTCCGGCGGTTACCTGGTGGTCGATCCGGCGGAAGCCATGAGCACCATTGACGTCAACACCGGGGCTTTTGTCGGCCATCGCAATCTTGAAGAAACCATCTTCAAGACCAACCTCGAAGCAGCCACCGCCATTGCCCGTCAGTTGCGCCTGCGCAATCTTGGCGGGATCATCATCATCGACTTCATTGACATGGAAGACGAGGAGCACCAACGCCAGGTACTGCGCACGCTCGAAAAGCAACTGGAACGCGACCACGCCAAAACCAACATCATCGGCATTACCGAGTTGGGCTTGGTGCAGATGACCCGCAAACGCACCCGTGAAAGTCTTGAGCAGGTACTGTGTGAACCGTGCAGTAGCTGCCAGGGGCGAGGCAAGCTGAAGACGCCGGAAACGGTCTGCTACGAAATTTTTCGAGAAATCCTCCGCGAGGCACGCGCCTATCAAGCGGAAGGCTATCGTGTATTGGCGAACCAGAAAGTTGTCGACCGATTGCTCGATGAAGAGTCAGGTAATGTTGCCGAACTGGAAGGATTTATCGGACGCACCATTCGGTTCCAGGTGGAAACCATGTATTCCCAGGAACAATACGACGTGGTGTTGCTCTGAATCGCTGTATTTCATCCTTACTAGAACGGCTGGCCTCAGCTTTTTGCTGCAATTTTGCCATGGGAGCCACCTGACATGGAGCGTCTGACACGCATTTTGGTCGAATTGACCCGCTGGGGTCTGGGCCTGTGCGCGTTGGTATTGGTGCTGATGGCGCTGTACGTCAGCCTTGGCCGTGAACTGACGCCTCTGGTGGCCGAATACACTACAGAAGCCGAAACCAAAGCCAGCGAAGCCTTGGGCATGCCGTTGAAAATCGGCAAGCTGGAAGGTAACTGGAGTGGTTTTGCGCCGATCTTGCTGGCTCATGACGTGACAGTCGGTGAGGGCGCCAATGCCCTGCGCCTGGACCAGGTCCGTGCGGTGCCGGACCTGTTGGATAGTTTATTGACTCGCCAGGTGCGCATCGCTCATCTGGAACTCAACGGCCTGAAGATCAGCCTCAAGGAAGGCGAAGACGGGAAGTGGGCGCTTGAAGGTTTACCGGTGCAGAAGGATCAGCCGCTTGATCCTGAACAGCTGCTCAACCGCCTGCAGATGGTCAAGCAGTTGTCGGTGATTGACAGTCAGGTGACCTTGCAACCACTCGATCATCCGCCGCTGACCCTGACCTACGTAGGCCTGAATCTGAAAGTCGGTGCTGCCCGCCAGCGCCTTGATGCCCGTTTGACCTTGCCTGACGGCCAGCCGGTCGCCATGAGCGTGCGCACCCATATCCGCGCCAGTGAATGGCGCGACGGTGAAGCCGAGGCTTACCTGAGCCTGCCGCAAAGTGATTGGTCGAAGTGGCTGCCCGAGCGACTCACCAAACAATGGAATTTCTCCGAGATCAAGGCCGGTGGCGAGCTCTGGGCCAATTGGGGGCAAGGCACACTGCAAAGCGCTGCAATCCGCTTGAACGCACTGCAGCTCAAAGGGGCTTACGCCGAACGTAAGCCGATCCAGATCAACAATCTGGCGCTCACCGGCTATTTTCAGCGCAGCGCGGAAGGCGTCGTGGTGACGCTGGCCCCCCTGGCCATGACCTTCGGCGAGACGCGCTGGGAATCTCATCTGCAACTCACACAAACTTCAGCTACCGACAAGGTCGAAGAACTCTGGCACTTGCAAGCCGACCGCCTCGACCTCACCCCGCTTACGCCGCTGCTGAACGCCTTGGGTCCACTGCCGGAAGGGGTTGCCACGGCGGTCGAAAAGCTCAAGGTGACTGGCGGGTTGCGCAATGTGCTCATCGACTTTAAACCCAAGGCCACCGACGACAGCAAGTTCAGCTTCGCCGCGAATCTCGACCGGGTAGGTTTTGATGCCTATTACGGCGCACCGGCGGCGCGAAATGTCAGCGGCAGCATCAGCGGTGACCTTGGCAAGGGCGAACTGCGCATGGACAGCAAGGACTTTGTCCTGCACCTGACCCCCATTTTCGCCAAGCCATGGCAATACATTCAGGCCAACGCGACGCTGACCTGGAAGCTCGACAAGGAAGGCTTCACTCTGATCTCGCCATACCTCAAGGTGCTCGGCGAAGAGGGCAAGATTGCCGGTGACTTCCTGATTCGCCTGCGTTTCGATCCCGCTGAGGATGATTACATGGACCTGCGGGTCGGCATGGTCGATGGGGACGGTCGTTACACCGCCAAGTACCTGCCGACAATGCTCAGCCCGGCGCTGGACGAATGGCTGCGTACGGCGATTATCAAAGGCGCGGTGGACGAAGGTTTCTTCCAGTATCAGGGGTCGCTGAAATCGGGCGCGGGTGATACCGACCGCAGCATCAGCCTGTTCTTCAAGGTGCACGATGCCGAGTTGGCTTTCCAGCCGGGCTGGCCGCATGTCAGCAAGGTCACGGGCGATGTGTTTGTTGAAGACAGTGGCGTGCGGGTTCTGGCCAGCAAGGGCCAGTTGCTCGACACCCAGGTTAGCGATATTTATGTCGATATTCCCCATGTGCCTGATGGGAAAACCGTCCATCTGTTCCTCGACGGTGGATTTGCCGGTGGCTTGCGCGATGGCCTGAAGATTCTTCAGGAAGCGCCGATAGGCACCGCGGCAGCTTTCGCCGGTTGGGACGGTGAGGGTGATCTACAGGGCAAAGTGAAGTTGGATATTCCGTTCGCCAAAGGCGAGCTGCCGAAGATTATCGTCGAATTCAAGACCGCCAAGGCGCGTCTGAAAATGGCTGAACCCGTGCTGGAGTTTACTCAACTCAAGGGCGATTTCCGCTTTGACAGTACCAAGGGATTGAGCGGGCAGCAGATCAGCGCTCGCGTCTTTGATAAGCCTGTCACTGCGCAGATTTTCGCCGATGGCAATGCGGGTAATCTCAAGACACGCGTCACGGCTACCGGTCAGGTAGAGGTCAAAAAGCTAACTGACTGGTTGCAAGTGACTCAGCCGGTACCGGTTACCGGGGTGATTCCGTATGAGCTGGAACTGAACCTGGCCGGTACTGACAGTCAGTTGATGGTCAACTCCTGCCTCAAGGGCGCGACAGTCGACCTACCGGCTCCGTTCGGCCTGACGGCCGGTACGTGCCGCGACACGTCGTTTCGCATGACCTTGCAAGGTCCGGAGCGGCGCTACTGGGTCAATTATGGTCAGTTGGCGAACTTAACGTATGCAGCACCGAACGGCAATATTGCCGGGGGGCGCGGTGAGCTGTTCCTCGGTGGTGGCGAGGCCGTATTGCCCGATGTCAAAGGTCTGCGGGTGCGGGGCGTGCTGTCGGAGCTGAATGTCGGCCCGTGGAAGGATTTGGTGGACAAGTATGCCGGCCAGGTTTCGGGCGACAATGCCAAACAGTTGCTCAGCAGTGCGGACTTCAAGGTTGGCAAGCTCAGTGCTCTGGGCGCCACCCTCGATCAAGCTTCTGTGCAGCTGAACCGAAAGCCCGCCAGTTGGGCGTTGCAACTCGACAGTCAACAGGTCAAAGGCACCGTCGGTGTTCCGGATGCCAAAGGCGCCCCCATCACGGTTAATCTGCAATACATACGCCTGCCCGCAGCCGATCCCAAGGTAGTGACCGACGAGAACGCACCAGATCCATTGGTTACGGTGGACCCGGCAAAGATTCCCGCACTGGACATCACCATCAATCAGCTGTTTCTGGGGCCGGATCTGGTGGGCGGCTGGTCAATGAAAATCCGTCCGACCGCGAAGGGTATTGCGCTCAATACACTGGACATGGGCCTCAAGGGGATTCTGTTGCAAGGCAGTGGCGGCTGGGAAGGCGCGCCTGGTAGCACCAACAGTTGGTACAAGGGGCGGATCAGCGGTAAGAACCTCGCCGATGTGCTCAAAGGCTGGGGCTTTGCGCCGAGTGTCACCAGTGAAAAATTTCATATGGACGTTGACGGTCGCTGGCCCGGTTCGCCGGCCTGGCTGGCCAGCAAGCGTTTCTCCGGCACTCTTGATGCAACGCTCACCAAGGGCGAGATTGTTGAGGTCGATGCCAGTGCCCAGGCCCTGAAAGTCTTCGGCCTGCTTAATTTCAATTCCATCGGTCGACGCTTGCGCCTGGACTTTTCCGACTTGTTTGGCAAAGGCCTTAGTTATGACCAGGTCAAAGGTGTGCTAGTCGGGACCAATGGCGTCTACGTCACCCGTGAACCGATCCGGATGACTGGTCCGTCCACCAACATTGAACTCAATGGCACCTTGAATCTGGTGGGTGATCAGATTGACGCGAAGTTGCTGGTGAGTTTGCCGGTGGCCACTAACTTGCCGATCGCGGCGTTGATTGTTGGCGCTCCGGCGGTCGGCGGTGCGCTGTTCCTGATCGACAAACTGATGGGTGACCGCATGTCCCGTTTTGCCAGTGTGCAATACAACGTCAAAGGCCCGTGGAAAGATCCGAAAATCACCTTCGACAAGCCTTTTTGAAAAGCCACGTCTTACGCTGATGGAGTAGCATGACGCAGGTCTTGCAGCTGGCGGACACTTCTCAAGTAAGGAAAGACCATGTCGGTAGCGGTGATTCAAATGGTCAGCCAGAGCGACGTGCTGGCCAATCTGGCTCAGGCACGCCGGCTGCTTGAGCAGGCGGCGGCAGGCGGTGCGCAACTCGCCGTCCTACCGGAAAACTTCGCCGCGATGGGCCGTCGCGACATCGCCGACATCGGCCGTGCCGAAGCGTTGGGCGACGGCCCGATCCTGCCATGGTTGAAACAGACCGCCCTCGACCTCAAGTTATGGATAGTCGCCGGCACGTTGCCGTTGCCGCCGGTGGATCAACCTACAGCGAAAGTGCATGCCTGCTCGCTATTGGTGAATGATCACGGCGAGACGGTGGCGCGCTACGACAAGCTGCATTTGTTCGACGTGGACGTGGCGGACAATCGGGGGCGTTATCGCGAGTCCGATGACTATGCTTATGGCAGTAGGGTGGTGGTGGCGGATACACCGGTCGGTCGAGTCGGACTGACGGTGTGTTATGACCTGCGCTTCCCGGAGCTGTACAGCGAATTACGCGCTGCCGGAGCGGAGCTGATTACCGCGCCGTCGGCGTTTACCGCGGTGACCGGTGCAGCGCATTGGGATGTGCTGATTCGCGCCCGCGCCATCGAGACGCAATGTTATGTGCTGGCGGCCGCCCAGGGTGGGATTCATCCGGGGCCGCGAGAAACCTGGGGACATGCCGCAATCATCGACCCCTGGGGCCGGGTGCTGGCGCAACAGGATCAAGGCGAGGCCGTGCTGCTGGCCGAACGCGATAGCAGCGAACAGGCGTCCATCCGGGCGCGGATGCCGGTGTCCAGTCACCGGCGCTTTTTCTCGCAGGGCGCTCAGCGACCTGCCTCAGAACGATGAATTTAAGGCGTAAAGCATATGAGCGAGTTGTTGTCCTCAGTCAGTGAACACCTCCTGGCGCCCGGCGGCGTAACGATCGAGAGTCTGCAAGGCGTACTCGGCGATCTGGCCGGCCCGGGCATCGATGCCGCCGACCTGTATTTCCAGGGGCAGATTTCCGAGTCCTGGGCACTGGAAGACGGGATCGTCAAGGAAGGCAGCTTCAACCTCGACCAAGGCGTCGGCGTGCGCGCGCAGTCGGGTGAAAAAACCGGTTTTGCCTACAGCAACGCCATCACCCTGGAAGCCCTCGGCGCAGCGGCCCGTGCCGCGCGTTCAATCTCCCGCGCCGGGCAGAATGGAACGGTGCAGGCGTTCACCACGCAGGACGTCGCCCAATTGTATGGGCCGGATAACCCGCTGGAAGTGATGTCCCGCGCCGAGAAAGTCGAACTTCTCAAACGCATCGATGCCGCCACTCGCGCCCTCGACACACGTATCCAGCAAGTGACCGTGAGCATGGCTGGTGTCTGGGAGCGTATCCTCGTCGCGTCCACTGATGGCAGCCTGGCCGCCGATGTGCGGCCGCTGGTGCGTTTCAATGTGAGCGTGATCGTCGAGCAAAACGGTCGCCGCGAGCGCGGCGGTCATGGCGGCGGCGGCCGTACCGATTACCGTTATTTTCTCGGTGACGACCGCGCCATGGGCTACGCCCGTGAAGCGCTGCGTCAGGCACTGGTCAACCTGGAAGCCATTCCTGCGCCGGCCGGTACGTTGCCGGTGGTGTTGGGTTCCGGCTGGTCCGGCGTACTGCTTCACGAAGCGGTCGGCCACGGTCTGGAAGGCGACTTCAACCGCAAGGGCAGTTCTGCCTACAGCGGACGCATGGGCGAAATGGTTGCGTCAAAACTGTGCACCATCGTCGATGACGGGACATTGGCAGGTCGACGCGGCTCGCTTAACGTCGATGACGAAGGCACCCCGACCCAGTGCACCACGCTAATCGAAAACGGCGTACTCAAAGGCTATATGCAGGACAAGCTTAACGCCCGCCTGATGGGCGTGGCCCGTACCGGCAACGGCCGACGTGAGTCCTATGCGCACCTGCCAATGCCACGCATGACCAACACCTACATGCTAGCGGGCGAAAGCGATCCGGCAGAAATCATCGCCTCGGTTAAGCGCGGCATCTACTGCGCCAACCTCGGTGGCGGCCAGGTGGACATCACCAGCGGCAAGTTCGTGTTCTCCACCAGCGAAGCGTATCTGATCGAAGACGGCAAGATTACTGCGCCGGTCAAAGGCGCGACGTTGATCGGCAACGGTCCGGAAGCCATGAGCAAGGTGTCGATGGTCGGTAACGATCTGGCGCTGGACAGCGGCGTAGGGACGTGTGGCAAGGATGGGCAGTCGGTGCCGGTGGGTGTCGGCCAGCCAACGCTGAAAATAGACGCGATCACTGTGGGTGGCACAGGATCGTAAGAAAGGATGGAGCTTCGGGTGAACCGCGTGCGGCTCACCCGATTCGGGACTTAACGCAGACCGCGTTGAGTCTCGTCCAGCTCACGGATGTACTTGAAGATTTTACGGCTCGATGCCGGTGGCTTGTTGGTCGCCAATTCGTGCTGGGCCTGACGGATCAGGGAGCGCAATTGCTGACGATCAGCCTCCGGGTAGTCGAGCACGAACTTCTCCAGGACTGCATCGTCGCCTGCGATCAAGCGATCGCGCCAGCGTTCCAGACCATGGAAACGTTCGTTGTACTGCCGGGTGGAGGCATCGAGTTGATCGAGCAACATCAGAATGGCGTCAGTGTCCTGATCGCGCATCAGTTTGCCGATGAACATAAGGTGCCGTTTACGCGCGATATTCGCGGTGTGCTTGGGCGCATCGGCCAAGGCCCGGCGCATAGCGTCGGTCAATGGCAGTTTTGCCAGCAAGTCAGGCTTGAGTGTTGTAAGGCGCTCGCCAAGGTCAACCAGAGCATGAAGCTCGCGTTTAACCTGGGATTTGCTTTTTTCTCCCGTATCGAGGGAGTCGTCGTAAGAATCAACCATGGTGGCCGTCCGCAAAGAAACGCCGCCATGATAACCAGTCGGGGGCCGCTTGTCCGGCCCGGTCGCTCGAAGGCCATACCGAAAGCAGAATTTGAGTGGAGAACAGCATGAGTGCAGTTGAAAGCGTCGGCCCACAAGCGTTGCCGGCACTGCAAGAACAAGTCGAGCAGATCATCGCTGAAGCCAAGCGTCAGGGCGCCAGCGCCTGCGAAGTCGCCGTGTCCCTGGAGCAAGGCCTGTCCACTTCGGTGCGCCAGCGTGAGGTCGAAACCGTCGAGTTCAACCGTGATCAGGGCTTTGGCATCACCTTATACGTTGGCCAGCGCAAAGGCTCGGCCAGTACCTCGGCGAGTGGTCCTGACGCGATACGCGAAACCGTCGCGGCGGCGCTGGCCATCGCCAAACACACTTCCGAAGATGAGGCCTCGGGCCTGGCTGATGCTGCGTTGATGGCTCGCGATCTGCAGGATTTCGACCTGTTCCATCAATGGGATATCACCCCGGAGCAAGCCATCGAACAAGCGCTGGCCTGCGAAGCTGCCGCGTTTGCCACCGACAGCCGGATCAAGAATGCCGACGGCACCACGCTCAGCACCCATCAGGGTTGCCGCGTGTATGGCAACAGCCACGGGTTTATCGGCGGCTACGCGTCAACCCGCCACAGCCTGAGCTGCGTGATGATCGCCGAGGCCGATGGCCAGATGCAGCGCGATTACTGGTACGACGTGAACCGTCAGGGAAATTTGCTGGCTGACCCGGTGAGCATCGGCCAACGGGCCGCGCAACGGGCGGCGAGCCGTCTGGGTGCGCGTCCGGTGCCGACCTGCGAAGTGCCAGTGCTGTTTTCCGCTGAACTGGCCGGTGGTTTGTTCGGCAGTTTCCTGTCGGCCATTTCCGGCGGAAGTCTGTATCGCAAGTCCTCGTTCCTGGAGGGCACGCTGGGTCAGAAGCTGTTCCCGGAATGGTTGACCATCGATGAGCGTCCGCATTTGATGCGCGCCATGGGCAGTTCCGCATTCGATGGCGATGGCCTGGCCACTTACGCCAAACCGTTCGTCGAAAAGGGTGAGTTGGTCTCCTACATCCTCGGTACGTACTCCGGGCGCAAGCTGGGGATGCCAAGCACTGCCAACGCCGGCGGCGTGCACAACCTGTTCGTCACCCATGGAGATGAAGATCAGGCCGCGTTGTTGCGCCGCATGGGGCGTGGCTTGTTGGTCACAGAGCTGATGGGCCAAGGCCTGAACATGGTCACCGGCGATTATTCCCGTGGCGCGGCGGGTTTCTGGGTCGAGAACGGTGAGATCCAGTTCGCGGTGCAGGAAGTCACCATTGCCGGCAACATGCGGGACATGTTCAAACAGATCGTTGCGGTCGGTAATGACCTGGAATTGCGCAGCAACATTCGCACGGGGTCGGTGCTGATCGAGCGGATGACGGTAGCGGGTAGCTAAACCTTACCGCTTCAAAAAAGGCGTGCCATCCCATTGGATGGCGCGCCTTTTTTATGCGCCTTGCATAGACCCCCCTGTAGGAGCCGCTTGCTCGCGATAGCGGAGTGTGAGTCAACATAGTTGGTGGATGTTTCACCGCTATCGTCGGAACGCTGCCCGGAGCCGGCTCGCTCCCACAATGAGATCCGCGCAATTCGCGGGGTTGTTTTGGTTCTCATTATCATCTAATAATAAATCTCATTACCGAACGAGCCCGGATCATGAGTTCTGCCTTGCACGAGCAGTCGTACCTCGAAAACTGGCGCTGGATGAGTCGTCAGATCCGTTGCGCGATGGACCCCGACGAGCCACGCCTGATCGAGCATTACCTGGCTGAAGGCCGGTATCTGGCCTGTTGCACGGCAACATCTCCATGGACTATCGCTGAAACCTCTTTGCGTTTGCTGCTCGATACCGCCGCCGACGTCGCGCTGCCGTGGCATTGGCGGACCTATTGCCTGGATCAGGCATGGCGTCCACTGCGCGAACTCGAACGCCTGTCGCGGTGCCAATGCCGCCTCAAGCGCTGGCAACGCTACACCTGGCAAATGGCGACCTGCCAATTGCAACCCTCGATTCCCCTCATAGAACTGATGCAAGGATTCCACGATGAGTAAAACTCGTATCGAACGCGACAGCATGGGCGAGCTTCAGGTGCCGGTGGACGCGCTCTATGGCGCACAGACCCAGCGCGCGGTGGATAACTTCCCGATCAGCGGCAAACCGATGCCTGTGCAGTTTATCCGCGCGTTAATACTGGCCAAGGCCGCCGCCGCCCGTGCCAACGTTGAGCTGCAACAAATCAGCGAAGCCCAAGGCAATGCCATCGTCGAGGCGGCCTTGGGCTTACTCAATAGCGACTTCATGCAGCACTTTCCGGTGGATATCTTCCAGACCGGCTCCGGCACCAGTTCGAACATGAACGCCAACGAAGTGATCGCCACCTTGGCCAGCCGTGTACTCGGCGAGCCAGTGAACCCCAACGATCACGTTAATTGCGGCCAGAGCAGCAACGACATCATCCCAACGACTATCCACGTCAGCGCAGCGCTGGCGTTGCATGAACAGTTGCTGCCGGCGCTGGTGCGTCTGGTGCAGGTGATCGAGCTCAAGGCCGAGCAGGTTCATCACCACGTCAAAACCGGCCGCACCCATTTGATGGATGCCATGCCGGTGCGCATGAGCCAAGTGCTTAATGGTTGGGCGCAACAGCTCAAGGCCAACCTCGGTCATCTGCACGATTTGCTGCCGAGTCTGCAATCGTTGGCGCAGGGCGGCACGGCGGTGGGCACTGGAATCAACGCTCATCCCGAGTTCGCCGCGCGCTTCAGCCAACAGTTGAGCGAGCTGACCCCTGTTCAATTCACCCCCGGCACCGACCTGTTTGCGCTGATCGGCTCTCAGGACACTGCCGTTGCAGTCTCCGGGCAGCTCAAAGCCACGGCGGTGTCCTTGATGAAGATTGCCAACGACCTGCGCTGGATGAATTCCGGGCCTCTGGCCGGTCTTGGCGAAATCGAGCTCGAAGCCTTGCAGCCTGGCTCTTCGATCATGCCGGGCAAGGTCAACCCGGTGATCCCGGAAGCCACCGCGATGGTCGCCGCTCAGGTGATTGGCAACGATACCGTCATCACCATTGCCGGTCAGTCGGGCAATTTCGAACTGAACGTCATGCTGCCGATCATCGCCCAGAACCTGCTAAGCAGCATCGAATTGCTGGCCAACTCCAGCCATCTGCTGGGTGAGAAAGCGATCGCCAGCTTCAAGGTCAATGAAGTAAGGCTCAAGGAAGCGTTGTCGCGCAACCCGATTCTGGTGACGGCACTCAATCCGATCATCGGTTACCAAAAAGCCGCCGAAATCGCCAAGAAGGCTTATCAACAAGGCCGGCCGGTGATCGACGTTGCGCTGGAACATACCGACCTGACACGCAGCCAGCTTGAGGTTTTGCTGGACCCTGAAAAACTCACCGCAGGCGGCGTGTAACTACCGCAACCGCTTTGGAGGCACACCATGGAGCACTGGAAACGCACGATCGAACGGGCAAATCGCTGCTTCATGTTGGGCGAATACGTCGATGCCCGCGAGGCTTACTTGCAAGCTCTGGCCCTGGCTCAAGTGTTGTTCGAGCGCTGGGTGGATGCCGACGAAGCGGTGGCGGCCTGTGTGATTTCCCATCACAACCTGGCGGACCTGCATTTGCGTCTGAACCAGCCGGAGGAGAGCGCAGAGTATTTGTGCGCGATCCATCAGCGGTTATTGCAGGCCATGCAGGATCCGCGTCTGGCGCCAGCCCTGCGCAATGCCGCACTGCGCCAGAGCAGCAAAACCTATGTCGAGCTGCTGAATTTCATCAGCGAACATGGCGAGTACCCGCGTACTGACCGCCTACTGCTCCGCAAGTCTGTCGTGGCGGCGCCTTTACATCATGGAGTTCAACAAGGCTGACTATGGGCACTGAAACACTGGCGATCGGAAGTGGACGAATGTTTCGTTACGCATTGGGATCGCTGTTGCTGCTGGCGGGTATGACATTGCTGGTCAGCCATGGGTTGGCGTGGCTGGACCTCGAACCGAGGTTGTCACGTGCGCTGCAAGGCGGGGCGATTTGCGCCTTGGGTACTGCGTTGGGGGCGGTGCCGGTACTGGTGATTCGGCAGATGCCTCAGCGGGTGAGCGACACCTTGCTCGGTTTCGGTGCCGGGGTAATGCTTGCCGCGACGGCGTTCTCGTTGATCGTTCCGGCCATTTCCGCTGCTGAACGTCTGGGGCTGATGCCCTGGGCGGCCAGCGGTCTGATCAGCTTCGGCATCATGCTG
>NZ_JBFULH010000045.1:0-20297 GCF_056400445.1 Pseudomonas sp. P5_B2
GCCCTGCATGTCGATCAGGTGATTGCGCCAGCCGCGCTCGATGCGCGGTGGGTCGACATAGTAGTGCTTCTGGGTACGGGCAAAACTGGCGCTGCGGCGTGCCAGCAACGTCTGCGAATCGAGTTCCTCTTCAGCATCACAAGCCAGTCCCAGCAACGCGGCCGGCGACGGGCACAAGGCTTGCCAAGCCAAGGCGCGAGAAGGTGTGCAAAACAGCGGAGCATTGAAAGCAGTGCCTCGGCATAGCTGTACGATCAGAGGCCCGCTGACCGAGCCCAATACCTGACCTTTGACCAGCGCCGCGCCGGTGTGCAGCGACGGCGTCACGCCCCACAACCGTAGACTCAGTTGCGGGCCGTCGAGTTGCAAAATACCCGACGACGGCTGATGAACCACACCGGCAAACGGCGATTCGACTGCGGTGCCGTGGGGCACTCGCAACTCGACGTGCAACGGGCAGGTGTCCGGTTCGGCCGCACTGTCTGGCCGAGTCCGCGACAATCGATATTGCCCATACCGACTGGCTGCCAGGCCGTGGGTCGCAGCGGCCTCTGTCAGCAGCCGCTGATCGATCCCTTCTTGCTCCCAGTTACCCGTCTCGAAATGCGGGCTGAGGACACCCAGATCAATCAAGGCAAACTCACGTCCCACCAGGCTCGGCAACAGCGGCGCGAAACCTTCACTGCCAATGCTCGGCAGGCTCTGGCCAACACACGCCAGGATCGCCGCTTCCATCAGTTCCAGCGGCACCGACGTGGCCACGCGGAAAATTTCCCACTCATGGGTCAGGTTATCGCGGCTGTATTGGTTGCCCGGATCAATGCTGACCTGCTGCTCGCCGCTGAGCACCAACACCGCCGCACGAGCGACGATCAACGGCCAGAGCGCCAGCAGCTCTGCAGGCTGCAAAGGATTGACCGCGTGATAGGCCTCAATTGCCGGCAAAATGTAGAACGGATCGCTGTTGGCGTGGTGCAGTAACGCTGCGCACGTCACCGAAAGATCGGTGATGCGCCAGGTGCGGGCCAGGTCGCCGAAATCGATCACGCCCTGCAATTGCCATTGGCGTTGCGAATCCCGCTGCCAGACCACGTTGTCGTCGGTGATGTCCATGTGAATGGCCTGCACCGGCAACTTTTCCACCAGCGGTTGCAGATGACGCTCGGCGCGTTCGGCGGCATCAGCGATCAACCTGCGTTGCGCCTCATCCTTGATGACCGGCAGCAGATGGCCGATCAATGCGTTGGCGTGGCGGGCGTCCCACTGCAACGTGCGCTCAAGGCCCGGATGGTCAAACACCGCCAGCGCCAGGTCCATTTCACCGCACAGTTGGCCGAAACCGGCTACCACCGCTCCCGGCAGGTGGTCGAGGTGGGTGAGCGACTGGCCTTCAATGTAGTCGAGCAAACGCACATGCACTGATTGGCCGGCGACGTCCAGCGTAAGCAGATCAGCACCGTTTTTGGCCAGGATCACTCGTGGCACCTTGACCCCGGAGTGCTCACCCAGGTGCCTGAGCCCCGCGTGCTGGGCTTGCAGTTCCAGCGCCGCATAATCACCACGGCATATTTTCAGGACAAAACGCCCCTGGTCGCTGTCGACGCGAAAGTTGAGATCCTGCTGGCTGCCAAGAGCCTGCAATTTCCCGCTCAGCCCGTAATGCCCTTCCAGCAGCTCAAGCGCTTGCTGCGCAGACACTTGCGGGCTGGGCAAACTGGCGCGGTGAATCAACGTGGCGAGCGGCATACAACGACCCCTGAAATGTTATTAGGCGCTTATATCGCCACTGCCAGAGTCGTTACGCAACCCCCTTTCGACCGCCTGACCTGCGTTTGACACTGGACACAATCAGCCAATGAATCAGGAAAAATCACGGTGCACTCGCCTCGCCCGCCACTTTGCGCAAGAATGTCTCCCATCAATGCGTATTACTGGAGAAACACCATGAATGTAGTCACCACCGACCTGCCCGGTGTTCTGATCATCGAACCCAAGGTTTTTGGTGATGAGCGCGGCTTCTTCTACGAGAGCTTCAATGCCAAGGCCTTCGAAGAAGCGACTGGTCTGCACCCACAGTTTGTTCAGGACAACCATTCCCGCTCGCAAAAAGGTGTACTGCGCGGCCTGCATTACCAACTGGAAAACACCCAGGGCAAACTGGTCCGTGTGACAGTCGGTGAAGTGCTGGATGTGGCGGTGGATATTCGTCGTAGCTCACCGCACTTCGGCAAATGGGTGGCTGTGCGCCTGTCCGCCGACAACCATCGCCAACTCTGGGTCCCGGAAGGTTTCGCCCACGGTTTCGTGGTGCTGAGCGAGTTCGCCGAATTCCTTTACAAAACCACCGACTACTACACCCCTTCCGCCGAGCGCAGCATTCGCTGGGACGACCCGGAACTGGCCATCGATTGGCAACTTGAGGAAGCGCCGCAACTGTCCGGCAAAGACCAGGCAGCCGTGTTCTTCAAGGATGCTGAAGTCTTTTCCTGAGTCCTGTCTGAATCTTCTTTGCAAGAACGACTGGACCAAGGTGCGCAGACTGCGACATCAACCCTAGGCATAATGCGCCTGTACCCACAGGCGCCAGATGCTCATGACTCCGACCCTCCCTCGCAGACCCCGCTGGCGCAGCCTCGCCCTTCTGGCGCTGTGCCTGGCGCCGTTACTGTGGCCGCTGGAGCATTTGGCCGAGCGTTATTACCGCAGCGAACTGGCCGGGCAAAACCGGCAGACCCTCGACCTTTACGTCGCCAACCTGTTGGGCACGCTGCACCGTTATGAGGTCTTGCCGCAAATCCTCGGCGACCTGCCTGCCCTGCGCGCGGTACTCGGCGCACCCGATGATGGCGTCACCCAAGGCAATGCCAACCGCCTGCTAAAAAACATCAGTAGCCAAACCGGTGCCGAAGTCATGTACCTGATGGACACGAGCGGCAAGACGCTGGCGGCGTCCAATTGGGACAAGCACGACAGTTTCGTCGGGCGAAATTTTTCTTTCCGGCCCTATTTCAGCGAGGCTATGGCCGGGCGGCTCGGGCGGTTTTTCGGTCTGGGCACGACCTCGGCCAAACGTGGCTACTTCTTTGCTGCAGCGGTCCGCGATGGTGAAAAAATCATCGGCGTGCTGGTGGTCAAAGTCGACTTGGACCACACCGAAAGCCTTTGGGGCAAAACCCCGGAACAATTGCTGCTGACCGACCAGAACGGCGTGGTCATTCTCACGTCGCGGCCAGAGTGGCGCTTTCGCTCGACCCGACCGTTGACCGAAGAAGAAAACAAGGCCATTAGCGCGATTCAACCGTACCCGACCCGCGATCCAAAGCCGTTAAAGCTCAACCCCAATGCCTGGCTGACACAAACCCGAGAGATCGCCGAAACCGGCTGGAACGTCAGCATCCTCGCCCCGCGGACCTTGATCAACCGCCCGGTCCGCACGGTCGTTGCCATCGGTGGCGCAACGTTGTTGGTGCTGATGTTGCTGCTCGGTCTGGTGATGCAACGCCGCCGTCATTACCTCGAACGCATCGCTTTCGAAGCCAAGGCCAGGCACGAACTGGAAGGCCGGGTCGCCGAACGGACCAGCGACCTCGAAGGCCTCAACCGACGTCTGAAACAGGAAGTGCTGGAGCGCGAGCACGCACAGCAAGAGTTGGTGCGTGCGCAGGATGATCTAGTCCAGGCCGGTAAACTGTCCGCGCTTGGAACCATGTCGGCAAGCATCAGCCATGAGCTCAATCAGCCCCTGGCGGCGATTCGCAGTTACGCGGAAAACGCCGAAGTGCTGCTCGATCATCAACGCACCGACGATGCACGCGGCAACCTCAAACTGATCAGCGAACTGACCGGTCGCATGGCCTCGATCATTGCTCACCTGCGCGCCTTCGCCCGGCGTGATCGTCACGCGCCGGAAAGCGTTGCACTGCAACCGGCGCTGGATGACGCACTGGCATTGCTGGCCAAGCGCCGACGCAGCATGGAAGTCGAGTTGATCCGCGACTTGCCCGCCGCCACGTTGTGGGTCGAGGCCGGGGAAACCCGTCTGCGTCAGGTGCTCGGCAATCTGTTGGCCAACGCCCTCGATGCGCTGACTGAAAAAGGCCCGCCGCGTAAACTCTGGTTGAGTGCCCAATCCACCGCTGACGGCGTCAATCTGTACATTCGCGATAACGGCCCCGGCTTTTGCATGGAAGCCCTGGGGCGCGCCAGCGAACCTTTCTACACCACCAAGACCCGCACACAGGGACTTGGACTGGGGCTGGCGATTTGCGAAACACTGATGCGTGCCTTCGGGGGTGAACTGTTGTTTTCCAACCACAAGGAAGGCGGCGCCCTGATTACCCTGAAACTGCGCGCTGGCGCACCGGGCGTGAGCCTGCAACCGTCCGAGGACCGAAGTGCATGACCATCGACAGCCGCATTCAGGTCGTGTTGATCGACGATGATCCCCATCTGCGTCAGGCCCTGAGCCAGACCCTGGACCTCGCCGGCCTGAAAATCCTCCCGCTGGCCGAAGCCAAAGGCCTGGCCGCGCAACTGGAGCGTGACTGGCCGGGCGTGGTGGTCAGCGACATTCGCATGCCGGGCATGGACGGCCTCGAACTGCTGACTGAACTGCATGCCCAGGACCCGGAGTTGCCGGTGCTGCTGATCACCGGCCACGGCGACGTACCGTTGGCGGTGCAGGCGATGCGCGCCGGGGCCTATGACTTCCTGGAAAAGCCCTTCGCCAGCGATGCCCTGCTCGACAGCGTGCGCCGCGCGCTGGACCTACGGCGGTTGGTGCTGGATAACCGCAGCCTGCGTCTGGCCCTGAGTGATCGCAACGAATTGAGTACCCGACTGGTCGGGCAATCGGCGCCGATGTTGCGCCTGCGCGAGCAGATTGGCGCACTGGCCGCGACCAAAGCCGATGTATTGATTCTGGGTGAAACCGGCGCTGGCAAAGAAGTCGTGGCCCGGGCGCTGCACGATTTATCGAACCGTCGTAACGGGCCGTTCGTGGCGATCAATGCTGGCGCGCTGGCCGAGTCCGTAGTGGAAAGCGAGCTGTTCGGTCACGAGCCCGGGGCGTTCACCGGTGCGCAAAAACGTCGTATCGGCAAGTTCGAATTCGCCAATGGGGGCACGCTATTCCTCGACGAAATCGAAAGCATGAGCCTGGACGTGCAGGTGAAATTGCTGCGCTTGCTGCAGGAGCGCGTCGTCGAGCGGTTGGGCGGCAATCAGTTGATCCCGCTGGATATCCGCATCATCGCCGCGACCAAGGAAGACCTGCGCCAGTCCGCTGATCAAGGACGTTTCCGCGCCGACTTGTATTACCGCCTGAACGTCGCGCCGCTGCGTATTCCGCCACTGCGCGAGCGCGGCGAAGATGCGTTGGTGTTGTTCCAGCACTTTGCCGATGAAGCCAGCGCCCGCCACGGTTTGCCGCCCCATGTGCTGCAACCGAGGCAACGCGCCCTGCTGCTGCGCCACACCTGGCCGGGCAACGTACGCGAACTGCAAAACGCCGCCGAACGCTTCGCCCTGGGCCTGGAACTGGCGCTGGACAACACTACGCCGGAGGGCGGAACCAGTACGACAGATGAAGGGTTCAGTGGCGGCTTGAGCGAGCAAGTGGAAAATTTCGAAAAGAACCTGATTGCCGCCGAACTGGCGCGCTCTCACAGCTCCGTGCGCAGCCTCGCCGAAGCGTTGGGCGTCCCGCGCAAAACCTTGCACGACAAGCTACGAAAACATGGACTGAACTTCACTGGCGGCGCCAGCAGCTCTGCCGACGATCTCGATTGAGTGACCGTAAAATCAACACCTTCAAACAAGAGGCCCGCGCATGAACCGCGACAGTCGTCACCTGGAATCCATTCTCCATCACGACATCCCCCTGACGCAGGCCATGGGCATCAAAGTGCTCGACTGGCACGACCAGCAACTGCGCCTGTACTTGCCACTGGAAGCCAACGTTAATCATAAAAGCACCATGTTCGGCGGCAGTCTGTATTGCGGCGCGGTGTTGGCGGGTTGGGGTTGGCTGCATTTACGCTTGCGTGAGGAGGGGATTGAAGACGGGCATATTGTGATTCAGGAAGGGCAGATCAGCTATCCACTGCCGGTGACCCTTGACGCGACGGCGATTTGCCAGGCACCGAGTGCGACAGTGTGGAAGAAGTTTTTAGCGATGTATCAGCGCTACGGGCGGGCGCGGTTGACGCTGCAATCACGGATTGTGAATGTCGGCAGTGATGACGATGCGGTGAGGTTTACCGGGCAGTACGTCCTGCACCGCTAAGTTAGGGCCAGCACAAAACCCTGTGGCGAGGGGGCTTGCCCCCGTTCGACTGCGCAGCAGTCCAATTCAGAGCGACAAGGTTTACCTGATCGTGCGTGGTGGCTGACTTGGGGCGGCTTCGCCACCCAACGGGGGCAAGCCCCCTCACCACAATGATTCGGCGTGTCAGGAACGAGCGAGTTCCAGCAGTTTTTCACGCCAGGCCGCCTTGGCCGGCAGCGCCAAAAAGAACTCATTCAACAATGATTCCCGTGCTGGATAGCAAAACGGCGCACCGTTCAAGTCCAGCACCTCGCCGCCCGCACCTTCCAGCACGCCTTGCGCCGCCGCCGTGTCCCACTGCGAAGTCGGTGCCAGACGCGGATAACAATCCGCCGCCCCTTCCGCCAACAGGCAGAACTTCAGCGAACTGCCGATATTGGCCAGCTGCAACTCACCCAGACTGTCGCTCAACCCCGCCAGCAAGCGCTCTTGCTCCGGGCTCGAATGCCGACGACTGGCGACCACGGTAAACGCCTCTCCCGCAGCAGGCACTTCGCGAACCTGGATCGGCAATGGCTGGCTGCCAGTGTCGCCGCGCCAGGCGCCCAAACCTGCACCACCAACGTAGAAACGCCCGTTGGTCGGCATCGACACCACACCAAACACCACCCGACCCTGCTCGATCAGCGCAATGTTGACGGTGAACTCTTCACTGCCGCCAATGAATTCCTTGGTGCCATCCAGCGGATCCACCAGCCACCAGCGCTGCCATCCGGCACGCACGCTTTGAGGGATATTGGCGTCTTCTTCGGAAAGCACCGGGATGCTTGGGTCCAGCGCGGTCAGTCCGGCCAGAATCAAATGGTGAGCCGCCAGGTCGGCGGCCGTCACTGGAGAATCGTCAGCCTTGGCAGTCACGGCGGTGCCGGTACGCCAGAACGGCAGAATCGCCTCGCCAGCCTGCAATGCCAGTTCAATCACCGGCGCCATCAAAGGATGCGAGAAAGTCATGGCAGAAATACCCCGCGCTGGGTCAGCAGATCGCGGGCCAGATACAGCGCCGCCAAGGCACGGCCCTCGGTGAAGCGCGGGTTCTGCGCCAGGGCGGACAACTCACGCAGATTGATCTTGTCAACGCCCATCGGCTCGGGCTCGTCACCTTCAAGGCTTTCTTCATACAGATCGGTGGCCAGCACCACCTGGATCTTCTGGCTCATGTAACCCGGCGACAACGACAACTCGGTCAGATGCTCCAGCTGCCGCGCGCCATACCCGGCTTCTTCCTTGAGCTCACGCTCGGCCGCCGCCAGCACGTCTTCACCCGGCTCGATCAGGCCTTTGGGCAAGGACAGTTCATATTCATCAGTGCCGCCGCAGTATTCCTCGACCAACACCGCATGATCCGAATCAAGCATGGCGACGATCATCACCGCGCCATACCCCGCGCCCTTACCGACCAAACGCTCGTACGTGCGCTCCACGCCATTGGAAAAGCGCAGTTTCAGCTCTTCGACACAGAACAAACGGCTGGTGGCGACGATTTCGCGGGCGAGGACGGTGGGTTTCTGGCGCATGAAAAGCTCCTGGTCATGAACGCGCTACTATACCCGGCCTATCCTGAATGTTGACTTCGGATATCTCTTTTACCGCTGGAGAAGTTTTTTATGTCCCTGCTGCCCTGGCGCGACATCGACACCGTTCTGCTGGACATGGACGGTACGCTGCTGGACCTGCACTACGACAACCATTTCTGGATGGAACACTTGCCTCAGCGTTATGCCGAGTTGCACGGTGTGAGCCGGGCCATGGCCGAGCTGGAATTGCAACCGCTGTTCGAACGCAATGCCGGCCAGTTGCAGTGGTACTGCCTGGATTTCTGGAGCGCCGAATTGAAACTGCCGGTGCGTGAATTGAAACTGGAAACCGCGCACCTGATCGCCTTGCGCCCGGATGCAGACACCTTTCTGGCCGCGATCAGACAGGCGGGCAAGCGGGTGGTGATGATTACCAATGCACACCGGGATTCACTGTCATTGAAGCTGGAAAGGATTGAACTGGCGCCCTACTTCGAGCGCTTGATCAGCTCGCATGATTACGGTTTTCCCAAAGAGAATGCGCAGTTCTGGGAAGCGTTGCAGGCAGATATTGGTTTCGACCCGGCGCGCAGTCTGTTTATCGATGACACGTTACCGATCTTGCGCAGTGCGCGCCGCTTTGGCGTGGCGCATTTGTTGGCGGTGAGTGAGCCGGACAGCCGAAAAGGGCCCAAGGACACGGCGGAGTTTGCGGCGGTGGGGGATTATCGGGAGCTTATCGCGGAACTCTGAAGCCTGACGCGAACTGTGGCGAGGGAGCTTGCCCCCGTTGGGTCGCGAAGCGGCCCTAAAATTTTTGCGACTGCTTCGCAGCCGAACGGGGGCAAGCCCCCTCGCCACTTGGGTTATTCAGGAATCCGCAACGACTGCCCCGGATAAATTTTGTTCACGTCTTTGAGCATCGGCTTGTTGGCGTCGAAAATCTTTTGATACTTGTTGGCATCGCCATACACACGCAAGGAAATCGCGCTGAGGGTGTCACCCTTCACCACGGTGACAAACACAGCAGCCTTCGCCACCGGCCCGGTCACGGTGATCTGGTCATCAACACTGCCCACACCAGCAATATTGCCCACCGCCAGCAGAATCTTTTCCTTCTCTTCCTGACTGCCGACTTCCCCGGTCACGGTCACTTTGTCGCCATCCACCGTGGCCTGCACATTCGGGTTACCCAGGCCGACCTTGCTGATGTGTTCCTTCAACTGCTCGCTGGCATTAGCGTTGCCGGGGGTCAGCAAATCGAGCAGTTTTTCGCCGGCTTCCTTCACAAAGCTAAAAATACTCATGGTGCACTCTCCTTGGGTTCAGGTTTCCAGACGCAAGAGACTAGACCAAGCGGGTTATTCGCGGTTTCAACCCGACCAATGACGTTGATCTGGCGCAAGCGCTAGAATCCCCTCCTTCACCGCGCTCTGGAGCGAAGATGGACATCAAGCAACTGAAATTCCTCATCGCCCTCGACGAAACCCGGCACTTCGGCCAGGCCGCTGCCCGCTGCCACATCACCCAGCCGACCCTGTCCATGCGCCTGCGCAGCCTCGAAGAAGAACTTGAGTTGCCGCTGGTCAATCGTGGTCAGCGCTTTGAAGGGTTTACCGCACCCGGTGAACGGGTGCTGGCCTGGGCGCGCACGGTGCTGGCGGCTTATGACGGCTTGCAGGCTGAAGCCGCGGCCTGTCGCGGCAATCTGGTCGGTACGTTGCGCTTGGGTGTGGTGCCGCTGTCGAGTTTCGATCCGCTGCCGCTCATGCAACGCTTGCACGCGGAACACCCAAACTTGCGCTTCGAACTCTCAGCGCTGAGTTCCGAGCAAATTCTCGAGCAGCTGTCGAACAACCGTCTGGACCTCGGTGTGTCCTACCTGGAACGTCTGGACGGCGAGCGTTTCGATTCGCTGGCCTTCAGCGAAACCCGCATGGGCCTGCTCTACGATCAGCGCTTTTTCAGTTTCGGCGACACGCCTTTGAGCTGGGAGTCGCTAATCGAACTGCCGCTGGGCATGCTCACCAGCGGCATGCATTTTCGCCAGTCCATCGACCACAACTTCCACAGCCGCGGCCTGTCGCCTCAACCACTGCTGCAAACCGATGCAGTGCACCAATTGTTACAAGCGGTGCACGGTGGCATGTGCTGCGCGGTGATGCCGCTGAACGGAGGATTGGAAAACCTCACCGATCACCTGCGCCTGCAACCCATCGAAAACGCGCAAACCCTCGCCCGGCTGGGCTTGATCATGCGTCGCAGCGCCCCACGTTCGGCCTTGGCGGAAGCCTGTTTCGCGATCTATCAGAAATCACTGACGACCTCTTGATCGACGTCATCTATCGGTAGATCAGTAATAGCGATTAGACGCGACCAATTGACGCGCCTAGGCTTAGAGCTGACCAGACCGTCGGTGATGCCTCATGAATACCAAGCGCCCTGCCTGCGCGGCGCCAGCCCTCGAAACGCCCGCGCCAGACGCAAGCCAGACCTACAGTTTCTGTGATCTTCAATTTACCGAATCGGCCAGCACTGCGCTGGCCGAGGAAGTGGCGTTGGCGATCACCTTTAACGGCATCAGCCAGGCCGTCATGCTGGTGACGCCGACGGACCTTGAGGATTTCATCGTCGGCTTCAGCCTCGGCAGCGGCATCATCGAAGACGCAACTGACATCTATGACCTTCAATTGACCGGCGAAGGATCGGCGCAGTACGCGCAAGTGACCATCGCCAATCGCGCCTTCTGGAACCTCAAGCTGCAGCGGCGGCAACTGGCCGGCACCAGCGGTTGCGGGCTCTGTGGCGTGGAAGCGGTTGAACAGGCTCTGCCCGACCTCAAGGTATTGCCCGGTGCGCCGTTACCGCCCGCCGAATGGCTCGAGGGCCTGCGCGAACGCATCGGCGCGTTCCAGCCGCTGGGCCAACATTGCGGCGCGGTGCACGCGGCGGTGTTCATGAACGGTCAGGGCGAATTGCTGCTGGGCCGCGAAGACATCGGCCGGCACAACGCCCTCGACAAATTGATTGGCGGGTTGATCCGCCAAAAGATCACGACGACTGGCGGCCTGGCGATAGTAACCAGTCGGTGCAGCCTCGAATTGATTCAAAAAGTCTTGCGCGCCGGCATCCAGACGCTCGTCAGCCTGTCGTCGCCCACGGGCCTTGCCGTGCAATGGGCCCGTCGCCACAACCTCAATCTCATCCATCTACCCCAGAAGAATGCGCCGCGGGTCTACAGCCCAGCGTTGGAGACTCAAGCGTGAGCCAACACCGTCAAGCCGACCAGACACCTGTTCCTCGCTACAAACCCTACAAAGGTCCGGCCGGTGGTTGGGGCGCACTGGCCAGCGTTGCCCGGGCCTGGTTGACCAGCGACAACGCGCTGAAAAACCTGCGCATGATGCTCAAGACCAACAAGAACGGCGGGTTCGACTGCCCTGGTTGCGCCTGGGGCGATTCCAAGGAAGCCGGCATGGTGGCGTTCTGCGAGAACGGTGCCAAAGCGGTGAACTGGGAAGCGACCAAACGCCGTGTCGATGGCGCGTTTTTCGCCAAACACAGCGTCAGCTCGTTGCTGGAACAAAGCGATTACTGGCTCGAGTACCAGGGCCGTTTGACCGAGCCGATGTGCTACGACGTCGAAACCGATCGCTACAAGCCGATCAGCTGGGAAGCGGCGTTCGCCTTGATCGCCAAACATCTGCAGGGCCTGTCGAGCCCGAACCAGGCTGAGTTCTACACCTCGGGCCGCGCCAGCAACGAAGCGGCGTATCTCTATCAACTGTTCGTGCRCACTTACGGCACCAACAACTTCCCCGACTGCTCGAACATGTGTCACGAGGCCAGCGGTGTGGCGTTAGCGCAAAGTGTCGGCGTCGGCAAAGGCACCGTGACTTTCGACGACTTCGAACATGCGGATGCGATTTTCGTCTGGGGCCAGAACCCCGGCACCAACCACCCGCGGATGCTCGAACCGCTGCGCGAAGCGGTGAAACGCGGTGCGCAAGTGGTGTGCATCAACCCGCTGAAAGAGCGCGGCCTGGAACGCTTCCAGCACCCGCAACACCCGATCGAAATGCTCACCAACGGCGACAAGCCGACCAACACCGCCTACTTCCGTCCGGCATTGGGCGGCGACATGGCGATCCTGCGCGGCATGGCGAAGTTCCTGCTGCAATGGGAGCGCGACGCGCAGAAGGCCGGTGAACCTGCCATGTTCGACCACGACTTCCTCAATGAACATAGCGCCAACGTGCTGGAATACCTGGCCGCCGTCGATGATACGCCGTGGGAGCAGATCGTCGAACAGTCCGGTCTGACCCTAGTGGAAATCGAGCAAGCGGCGCGCATGTACGCCAAGAGCAACAACGTGATCATGTGCTGGGCGATGGGCATCACCCAACATCGCCACTCGGTGTCGACCATCCAGGAAATCGCCAACCTGATGCTGCTGCGCGGCAACATTGGCCGACCAGGCGCTGGTCTGTGCCCGGTGCGCGGCCACAGCAACGTGCAGGGCGACCGGACCATGGGCATCAACGAGCGTCCGCCGGTGGCGTTCCTCGATTCGCTGGAGCGTCGTTTCCAGTTCAAGGTGCCGCGTGACAATGGTCACAATGTGATCGAGGCGATCCACGCCATGGCCGACGGTCGTGCGAAAGTTTTCATTGGCCTCGGTGGCAACTTCGCCCAAGCCACTCCGGACAGCGCGCGCACTTTCCAGGCGTTGAGCAATTGCGACCTGACGGTGCAGATCAGCACCAAGCTCAACCGCAGCCATTTGGCTCATGGTAAAGACGCCTTGATCCTGCCGTGCCTGGGCCGTACCGACATCGATATGCAAACCGAAGGCCCGCAAGCGGTGACCGTGGAAGACTCGTTCAGCATGGTCCACGCCTCCAATGGTCAGCTACAGCCGATGTCGAACCAGATGCGTTCGGAGCCATCGATCATTGCCGGTATCGCCGCCGCGACCCTGGGCTGCAAACCGGTGGACTGGAACTGGTTGGTGGCTGATTACGGCCGTATCCGCGATCTGATCGCCGACACTATTCCGGGCTTTCGGGACTTCAACGAAAAGATCAAGAATCCGGGCGGTTTTTATCTCGGCAGCAGTGCCGGTACGCGTAAATGGAACACGCCGTCTGGCCGGGCCAATTTCCGTCCGAATGCCCTGCCAAAAGACCTGGTGCACGAGCGCACGCGCGCTACCGGCGTGCTGCCGGATTTGATCATGCAATCGATGCGTTCACACGATCAGTACAACACCACGATTTATGGTCTCGATGACCGTTATCGCGGCGTGAAGGGTCAGCGCGATGTGCTGTTTGTGAACGAAGCCGACATCATTCGCCTGGGTTTCAAGCCGGGACAGAAAGCCGACATCGTTTCGATCTGGGATGACGGGCGTGAGCGTCGAGTGAAGGGCTTCACGCTGCTGGCGTTTGATATTCCTGCGGGGCAAGCGGCAGCGTACTACCCGGAAGTGAATCCGCTGGTACCGCTGGAAAGCATCGGGGATGGCAGCCATACACCGACGTCGAAGTTCGTGGCGATCCGGTTGGAAATGGCGATCGAGACCGGGTTGATTTTGGCCAGGTCGGCTTAACGCGGCGTCTGTAATGACCCCATCGCGAGCAGGCTCACTCCCACAGGGAATTTGTGTTCAACACAGATCAATTGTGGGAGCGAGCCTGCTCGCGATGACGGATTCACATTCGCCTGATATTCCGCGTCAATCATTTACCAATCGCCCACAAAAAAGGCCGTTTCTGTATAGAAACGGCCTGTCTTAAGTAACTAAAGACCGGCAAAAAACAGTTAAGTTCCGTCTATAAAACAGTAACTTATAGAAATGTGCACAAGTCGTGTTACTCGTCGGATTTCGATTGTCACACCTCCGTCACAGCCTCAGGATCGCGTCGTCATCCCCTTGAGGTTCCTCCATGAAGTTCTCCTCGATTCTCTTGTTGTCCCTTGGCTTGTTCAGTGGCATTGCTTCTGCTGGCGGCAACACCGAAGCCGGTGTGGGCGGCGCATTGGGCGGGGTTCTTGGCTCGGTCGTCGGTCAGTCGTTAGGCGGCAGTACAGGTTCCACCATTGGTGCGGCCTTGGGCGGCGCGGGTGGTAGCGCAGTCGGCGCAGACAAACACAGCCGTGGCGAAGCCGCCATCGGTGGTGCGCTGGGCGCGGCAGGCGGTAACGTGGTCGGTCGCAACATGGGCGGCACCACAGGCAGCCTGATCGGCGCTGCAGCGGGCGGCGGTGCCGGTGGCGCGCTGGGTAACTACATGGGCAATAAATACGATGATGATGACGGCGACAATGATCGTCGTTCCTATCGTGGCCATGGTGATCGTCGTTACTACCGTGATGGCCATCCAGGTCGTGGCCATGCCTATGGCCATCGCAAGCACAAACACAAATACTATCGCCACTGAGGCCCGATCGCTTCGTTAGCCGGTAGTTAAAAAAATCGCAGCCTTGGGGCTGCGATTTTTTTTGCCCCGTTTAAACCACCAGGCGCTCCAGCGCTCCACGCAATCCGCTCGGGATCGATACCGGCTGATTCGAAGCACGACCTACAAAGACATGCACGAAGCGCCCGGCTGCACAGGCTTCGTCCTCGCCTTGTTTGAACACGGCCAATTCGTATTGCACCGAACTGTTGCCCAGCTTGCCTACTCGCAGGCCAATCTCGATACGGTCCGGGAATGCGATGGAAGCAAAGTAATCGCAAGCTGAACTCACGACAAAACCCACCACCTCGCCGTCATGGATATCCAGGCCACCGACTTCGATCAGGTAGGTGTTCACCGCCGTGTCGAAGAAGCTGTAGTAGGTGACGTTGTTGACGTGACCGTAGGCGTCGTTGTCGTGCCAGCGGGTGGTGATGGGCTGGAAGTGTGGGTAGTCCGTGCGTTGATTCATGCGCAGCTCTCGTCTTGAAGTGGCTAAAGTTTACCGATCCGCAAATCCTTTACCCACCTCTGCCAACTCACCGATCAAGCGTGCCGGACGCCAGTGATCACCCTGCCGGGTTTCCAGCGCCATCAAGCGCTGATGAATGTCCGCCAATCCTTGCTGATCCGCCCACGCCATTGGCCCGCCCTTGTCCGCTGGGAATCCATAACCATTGAGGTACACCAGATCGATGTCGTGTGCTGACGCGGCAATGCCTTCCTGAAGGATCTTGGCCCCTTCGTTGACCAGTGCCAGCAGGCAACGCTCAAGAATCTCCTCAGCGCTGATCTCGCGACGCTGAAAGCCCAGGCCTTCGCTGACCTGCAACACCAGCGCATCCACTTCCACATCATGCTCAGCCTGACGACTGCCCGGTTCGTAGTGGTAATAACCGTTGCCACTCTTCTGACCGAAACGCCCGAGTGCGCACAGTCGGTTGTCTACCTGGACCTCCGGCGCATCTTGCCCCGTGCCCGCCAGTTCCCGAGCCCGCCAACCCAGGTCGACGCCCACTACGTCATACATGCGGAACGGCCCCATGGCGAAACCGAAGCCTTGCAGCGCTGCATCCACCTGATAGGGATACGCACCCTCCAGCAGCATCTTGCGCGCTTCGAGCACGTAGGTATTGAGCATACGGTTGCCGATGAATCCGTCACAGTTGCCCGCAACCACACTGACTTTGCCCATGCGCTTGCCCAGTGCCTGCGCTGCGTCCAGAACTGCCGGTGCGGTCTGGGCGCCACGGACGACCTCCAGAAGCTTCATGATGTGTGCGGGGCTGAAAAAATGCAGGCCCAGCACTTGCTGCGGACGGCGAGTTGCTGCGGCGATGGCGTCAATGTCCAGCGCCGATGTGTTGCTGGCCAAAATCGCTTCGGGTTTGAGCAGGCCGTCCAGCTCTCGGAATATTTTCTGTTTCAGTTCGAGGTTTTCGTACACCGCTTCGATGACCAGATCAGCGTCGCGAATCGAGACATAGTCTGGCGCTGCGGTGACTCGCGCAACGCGCGCGTCCGCCTCAGCCTGATCAATGCGCCCCTGTCGCACATTGTGAGCGTTGGTTTCGGCCACCGTGGCCAGCGCCTGTTCAAGCATCTGCGGATTGTTATCCACCCACTGCACCGGCACCCCCGCGTTCGCCAGACACATGACAATGCCACGGCCCATGGTGCCTGCACCGATAACGGCGGCGCGCTGAATGTTGAATGGCGTCTGGCTCATGATTTGCTCTCTTGTTGGCGATCCAAAGACAGCGCCCACCATAGTCAGGCATCGCGTTTTTTTGAAATTTATTCCTGTGATGAGCGACATTCAGCGGATGGATTTACCTCTCCAGATGCCCCTCAGCCCAACTGCGCACCTCGGCATAGGGATAATTTTCCAACGCAGCAAACCCGGAAATAGTCCGCGCCTTCATCTTGGTAAACAACGGCACACTAATCCCGCACAGGAAACGCGTCACACGCTCAGCTGAAGGAACGTTGCCCGTGTGCTGTTCATGCCTGTGGATAAAATCGCTGCACAGCGTTTCAAAGTTCTTATCCACAAGCGCGGGCAATTCTGGCGGCGCAGGCAGCCGCGCAACCTGCCCATGACACACCGAACAATGCCCGCATTGCCGAGGTGCGTTTTCGTCACCAAAGTACTCGGCCAAGCGATAACCCAGGCAGTGGTCGGTGGCGAACAGATCCAGCATCGCGTGAATCCGCGCAATTTCTGTACTTTCGTGTTGGGTGAAATAAGCATGTAACTCGCCACTCAACGCCTGACTGTCGAAGTTCGGTTGCAGCAGGCTGTAGACCTCGGTCATCTGCTTGCTTTCAAGTTCGACCCAACCCTTTTCCTGGAAATAATCCAGCGCCTTGACCACTCGATTACGCTCGGCCTGATATTGCTCGTACAAGGCATCGAAATTCACCGTAGCCCAGGTTCGCGCACGGCTGGAGGTCTGGATGATCGCGGCGACGAAATCCTTGCGCTCACCCTCGAATCGGGCGAGCAAGGCTTCCGGCTCCTGCAAACACTTGAACCGGTATTCTGCGTAATAGGCGTAACGCGGGGCGATCAAGCCGCGCAGTTCCAGTTGGACCAACAAGGTTTTTAGCGGCAATTGACGAATGTTGCTCTGATCTGCCAATGGCCCCAACAGAAACTCCCACTGCCCCTCAGGCGCGGCARCGAGCATTTCATCGAGCACACAGCGAATACCGTCCTGCTCAGGTGTATCACCGTAGACGAAGTTTTCCAACACGTTGAGGCTGTCGCGGTTGGCCAATACCAGGCAGTCGGATGGCTGCCCGTCTCGCCCGGCACGGCCGATTTCCTGGCTGTAGTTTTCGATGGATTTGGGCAGGTCGAAATGAACGACATTGCGGATGTCGCTCTTGTCGATGCCCATGCCAAACGCGATGGTGGCAACGATGCAATTGGACTGTCCGGCCATGAACCGTTTCTGGATGGCTTCGCGTTGATCGTGGGGCAAACCGGCGTGATACGCCTCGGCCTGAATGCCGTTGCGCACCAGGTGTTCGGCGATATGCTCAGCGGTTTTTTGCAGGGTGACGTAGACGATGCTCGGCTGACCGGGGC
The DNA here is from genome assembly GCF_056400445.1 of Pseudomonas sp. P5_B2. Lineage (NCBI taxonomy): Bacteria > Pseudomonadati > Pseudomonadota > Gammaproteobacteria > Pseudomonadales > Pseudomonadaceae > Pseudomonas > Pseudomonas sp. P5_B2. The sequence continues at coordinate 17,401 of NZ_JBFULH010000045.1, forward strand.
GCTCGCTCATCCACTCAACCAGACGTCGGCGTTTGTCCTGACCGCGTACGGGCTCGACCAACAAGTTGAGGTTCGGCCGGTAGAAACCGGTGGTCACGACATCTTCCGGGGCGATGGCGAACTTGGCCTCCATGTCCGCGATTACCTTGGGCGTCGCGGTGGCGGTCAGCAGCAGCGCCTGCGGAATATTGAACTGGCGCTGATAGTCGGGCAGCTTGAGGTAATCGGGACGGAAGTTATGGCCCCACTCCGAGATGCAGTGCGCCTCATCTACCACCAGCAGAGAGATGGGGACTTGCTGCAAGAAGTTGCGAAAGCGCTCGTTCTTCAGGCGCTCCACCGAGATCATCAAAATCTTCAGTTCGCCGGACTTGGCCCGGGCCATTACATCACTGGCATCATCGCGGCTCTGTGCCGAATCGATACTGCCCGCCGCTATACCGTGGCGTTGCAGGAACGCCAGTTGATCCTGCATCAGCGCGAGCAACGGCGACACCACCAACGTCAAGTGTGGCAGCAGTAAGGCGGGTAACTGATAGCAAAGGGACTTGCCGGAACCGGTGGGAAAAATTGCCGCCGCCGAGCGCCCGGCCAGCACCGCACTGACCGCCGCCTCCTGACCGGGTCGAAACTGTGGATAACCGAAAACCTGTTCCAGGGTGTTGTGCATAAGCTGTCACTCCGTTGACCGCTGCGAAGCCCAAAGCCTAGCTGGCAAACGCAGCGAGTCGAGAAAAGGTCGGGATCAAAACGATACGGGATGATACAGCCTTGCCCTATGGGTTTTTGCCACAGGATGAAACAAACGAAACACTTTGTTCCTCGCAGTGCCGCTCAATCTGACGGTAAGGTACTTCTCGCAACACAACCGTCCGCGCACTTCACATCATGGCAGGATGCCTGATGGGCGCGGCGTTTGAACAAGGAATGACCATGCTCCAAAAATCAATTTTTGCCGTTACGCTGATCCTGACTTCCCTGCTGCTGAGTGCCTGCGGCGGACCACCAACGGAGCCCCCGTTGCTCGCTACGTGCGACACCCTGGAGTGCTCGGCTCAACAGGCCTGGCGAACTTCCTGACAACCGCGGCCACTCGCAGCCGCTCGTTGAACCTCTGCTCCTGAAACACCTGGCTCTTGCTCGCACACGCAGCATGAGCCGGGATTTTTTCGTCCGTGAACGTAGCCACTGGCTGCCTGATTCCATTTAAGCGTTGCACAGACGTTTTCGAAACATCCTACAGATTCTGACGCACTCCTTAGCGAGAATTGAGGCGCTACGCCTGACAAACCCGTAGGAAATTCACCTCCCAAGGGTTTTGCTGAAAAAATATCGGTCCGCACGTAGGCAAAAGGCGACACCAACAGTAAACCCCCTACAAAACCTGTCCATTTGCGCGGTATTGCGACGCATGGATGCGCGCCCCTATAGTTTGCCGCGCCGCTGAAAACAGGACGGACCTCATGCAAGATCGCTATCGCCCACTCAAAACCAGTTACAGCGAAACACCTGTGTTGGTCATCGACACCGCTGCCAGCACCGGCGCAGTCCTTGACGCCGCGCAACAACGCTTGCGCGCGGCCAGTGACTTGCTCGAAACACTGTATTGCCTGTGCTTTAAACAGGCTGATGTAAAAGACATTCCCAATATAGTGAATGCGCTTTATTTATTAACGCAGGACGGTTGCGAACTTCTCGACACTGCCAGACAAAGAACACCACCCTCACAAACTTAGAAACAACTAAGCACTACCCCTGCATATACAACCGACACTAGTCTGCCAGCTCTTAAATTAAACAAGAGCATCACAATGACTACATTAACTATTTTCTTTTGCGGCACCGGCTCGACCAAATTTGACAATCAAAACCCTACTTACTGGAACGGCGAATTGGTGTCGACACTTGCGTCCCATCACGGCGGGCGCGAGTTCGCCGAGTGGATCGTGGTCGACGGCCCCGGTACCAGCAACCTGCAAGCGGACGAACTGTTTACCAAATCCAAGGACTATGGCCTCAGCGGAACGCTGTTCGGCAAGGGCTGGGAAGAAAACGTGCAGCACGCCGTCAACATCATCAAAGGCAAATGTGACTGGCAGCGTGAACAACTGACCGAAACCGAATACAACCGACTCAAGGCTGCGGGAATTCCAATCGATGATGTAAAAATCGAAGGTTCCTGGATGTGGCGCAAATACAACTATGGCGATCGTAGTGTCACCAGCCAGAAGTTGCAGGAACAAATTATCAAACAGTTTCGAAAAGGCGGTGTCATTCCCACTGCCGTTAACCTGGTCGGTTGGAGTCGCGGCGGTATCAGTTGCCATATGTTGGCCAATGCCATGTTCAAGGACAGCGAACTGAAGAACATCCCGGTAAATATCTTCGCGATTGATCCGGTCCCAGGYATCGGTAACTTTCAGGAGGACAAGGTAAAACTGAATACCAACGTCAAACAATACGTCGCTTTCTACGCCCGAGACGAGCGCTCCAAAGGCTTCAGCTGTGTCATCCCGCAAACATCCGTTCACACTCGAACCCACATTTACCCCATGCCCGGTCGCCATGGCACGTTGTCCGGCAACGCCTCGGCAGATGGTGTCAGCGGCCCAAAAACGCTAGCTGAACCGGGTCTTATCGTTCGCCACTTTGCCGAAGTATGTCTGAAACGATGGGGCGTACCGCTGAACAAAACCTTGAACCTGACCCAAGCGGACCTGCAAAACCACCACAACGCCATGGTCAGCGCCGCCGCGAAATACAAAGCGATGGAAACGTACTCGTACACCTACTTCACCGAACTGGACCAGGGCGAGCGGTATGTTTCGCTGGGCAGTAACGGGGTGAAGTTCACGGCGGTGAGGGGCACGATCTACGCGCCGGCGACCGGGTTGAAC
>NZ_JBFULH010000046.1:0-20073 GCF_056400445.1 Pseudomonas sp. P5_B2
TTGAGCAGCCGCGTAATGACCTGCATCAACCGCGGGGTCAGTGGTTTTCTCGGTCGTGCCACCGCCCCTCAAAACCTTGTTGATGAACGCGTCGGCGGGATTAATCGGGCTTATGCCTTGAGCAAGAACTCGAGCGACAAATTCAGTGGGGTGGTTAAACAGTGGAAGCGCCGCAATCCCAAGGCCTATCGCGTGATGCGGCCGGTGTTGGCGGTGGTGGTGTTGGCGTTGTTGGGGTATTGGATGTTTGGGTGAGACCCGGCAAGAAATTAAAAACCGCTCCTTGGAGCGGTTTTTTATGAGGTGAATCTGAATGACGCGCCTGCAAGAACCCCGGCAGGTTCTTCAGTTTCGGTTCCCGTAGCTATAATTTGTAGAATGCGCCGATCACTCGCTGTCAGTTCGACACCAACATTTTTATTTCTCTTGCATTCCATGTCCCCCATCGCGGGCGATTCCCTTTCACTCGGAGTAAGCACCACTTCTCTGATTGTCGTTACTGGCCATTTGTCCAAGTCATTGCAATCCATGTCACCCGCTGGTTATAGTCGGCGCACGGTGTTTTCCTACCACCGTCCACTTCACCCAAAAAGATCAGCCCATGCCTGCATCCCTAATCAACGCGGTAGTCGATTCAGCGGTCAACGCTGGCGTCATGCCGTGTGGGAATCAGCAGCCTGCGCAGATCAGTCATTACCCCCCACCTGTCCGTAGCACGCCGGTGTGCGCAGTCGTATCACCGCCGGGTGTTGGCATTTCGGGCTGATCAGCTTCTCTGCTGTTCCCCTGTGCCCGCCAGAAAAACTACTGAATTTCAGCTTCGGCTGAGTTGGCTTTTTGCCTGACAACAGGTGGTATTCATGTTTGTCCTTTCGAAACAATCCGCGCTCGCGGCGGCGTCTACGAGCCTGTTCGTTCTGCTGTGGAGCAGCGGGGCGATCTTCTCCAAATGGGGCCTGGCGCACGCGTCCCCCTTTGCTTTTCTGCTGGTTCGCTTCGCCATCGCCCTGTGCGGTCTGGTGCTGCTGATGCCGTTGCTCAAGTTGAAGTTGCCCAAGGGCGGCAAACCGATGTTGTATGCGATGGCCACAGGTGTGGTGTTGCTGGGGGCTTACCAGATTTTCTATCTGTTGGCGCTGGACCTGAAAGTCACCCCCGGGGTGATGGCGACGATAATGGGCGTGCAGCCGATTCTCACCGTGGTGCTGATGGAGCGTCAGCGCTCTATCAGCCGCATGTTCGGTCTGGCGCTGGGTCTGGCTGGATTGATCATGGTGGTGTATCAGGGCATTGGGCTCGCCGGCATGTCGATGGCCGGCATGCTCTTCGGGTTGCTGGCGCTGGCGAGCATGACGTTCGGCTCCATCATGCAGAAGCGCATTACCGACAACCCCCTCGGCACGTTACCGGTGCAGTACTTGGCGGGATTGTTCTTGTGCGGGATATTCGTGCCATTCCAACCGTTTCATTTTGAACACAGCACAGGGTTTATCGTGCCGGTGTTGTGGATGGGGCTGGTGGTGTCGGTGCTGGCGACGTTGCTGCTGTACCGCCTGATCGCCCGGGGAAATTTGGTGAATGTCACCAGTCTGTTTTACCTGGTGCCGGCGGTAACGGCGGTGATGGACTATCTGATTTTCGGCAACCAGCTGGCGGCGTTAAGCCTGCTGGGCATGCTGCTGATCATCGTCGGTCTGGTCTTCGTTTTCCGTAAAAGCGCGTAAACCGAAAATGGCCCGGAGCACTCAATGCTCCGGGTTTTTTTTACTTGGCCAGCGCATGCTCTGCCCGCACTGAATTCATGAACGCCTGCATCGCCGACGATTGAATGCGATGACGCCGGGTGATCAGCCCATAGGGCGGTAACCGTGCTTCGAACTTGATTGGCAAGATGGCCAGCAAATCACGACCGGCATAGTCCTCCACTACCGAGACGGGCGTGACGCCGAGCATGTCGGTCTGCTGCACGAGTGAAAGCAAGGTCATGATCGAGGTGGTTTCGACGATGCTGTTGGGGATGTCGACCCGCGCATTGTGAAACACCTGATTGATGATGGCGCGCATCGGGCTTGGATGCTGTTGCAGCACCCAAGTCATGTGCTGCAGTTCAGCCCAGCTCAGCTGTTTTTCCTGTGCCAGTGGATTTTGTGCACCAGCGATCACGCACAGGGCTTCTTCACCGAGGCTGTCAAACAGCAACTCTTCAGCCCGCGCACCGACCGGAATCCGCCCCAGCACGATATCCAGTTGATCCTGCAACAGCGCTTGCACCAGCACGTCGCTGGTGTCGACCTGGATGCTCATGGATAACCGGGGATGGCTTTGTTTCAAGGTCGCGATGGTGCGGGTCAACAGCCCCGAAGCCAGTGCCGGAATCGCACCGACCGCCACTCGGCCGAGGTTGCCGGATTCCAGAGCCACCAGTTCTTCACGCATGCCGCTGAGTTCGGCGAACACCATGCGCGCGTAGTAAATGGCGGTTTCCCCGAATGGGGTAGCGCGCATGCCCCGAGGCAGGCGTTCGAAGAGTTCGACGCCGAGCAAGTCCTCGGCTTCGTGGAGCATTTTCGTGGCGGCCGGTTGAGTCATGCCGATGTGGTCGGCGGCGCGGCGCAACGAACCGAATTCCTGTAACGCCAGCATTAGCCGCAGTTGGCGCAGACGCAGTCGACTGTGGATCACATTGGCAGCAGGAATTCGGGTCATGGGCCGTGGCTCGCAAGAAAGTCTGCGGCAAGCMTGACAACAAATGTCAGGCGTTGCCAGCATTGCCGTGTCACAGCACCGATTTTGTCTTGGCGATGTGGGGTTTGCGAAGGCCCATCAGGGTTCCCAGTGCCTTGGAAATCAGCGGCCAGAACAACATCAGCAGCGCCGCCGTGGTCAGGCTGCCCACCAGCGGGTTGGACCAGAAGATCCCCAAGTGGCCGTCGGAGAACAGCATCGACTGACGGAACGCGTCCTCAGCCTTGTCTCCCAATACCGCCGCCAACACCAGCGGTGCAATCGGGTAACCGAGTTTCTTGAACAGATAACCCAGCGCGCCGAAGCCCAGCATCAGCACCACGTCGAAGAACGAGTTATGCACCGAGTAGGCACCGATGGCGCAGACCATGATGATGATCGGCGCAATGATCGAGAACGGTATCCGCAGGATCGAGGCAAACAGCGGCACAGTGGCCAACACCACGATCAGGCTGACCACGTTGCCCAGGTACATGCTGGCGATCAGGCCCCAGACAAAATCATGCTGCTCGACGAACAGCGTCGGGCCGGGGTGCAGGCCCCAGATCATCAGGCCGCCAAGCATCACCGCCGCAGTGGCCGAACCGGGTATGCCCAAGGTCAGCATTGGCAGCAGGGCGCTGGTGCCGGCAGCGTGGTCGGCGGTTTCCGGGGCGATCACGCCTTCCAGCTCACCCTTGCCGAAGTTCTCGCGGTTCTTCGAAAAACGTCGTGCCAGGCTGTAGCTCATGAACGACGCCGCAGTCGGGCCGCCCGGGGTAATACCCATCCAGCAACCGACCAGCGTGCTGCGCACAATCGTCCACCAGTAACGCGGCAACTTGGCCCAGGTGCGCAGAATGATCATCGGTGTGATGCGCGCATGTTCTCCGCGAAACACCAGGCCTTCCTCGACGGTGCAGAGGATTTCGCCGATGCCGAACAGGCCGATCACTGCTACTTCGAAGCTGATGCCGGTCATCAGGGTCGGCTGGTCGAAAGTCAGGCGCAGGTTGCCAGAGACGGTGTCCATACCAACCGCCGCCATGGCGAAGCCGATCATCATCGCGACTACGGTTTTCAGCGGCGGGTTTTTGCTCATGCCGATGAAGGTGCAGAACGCCAACAGGTACACCGCAAAGAACTCCGGCGAACTGAACGACATGGCGAACGCGGCAATCTTGGTCGACAGAAACGTCAGCAACAATACCCCGGCCAGTGCGCCAATGAGCGCAGAACTGAAGGCGGCAGTCAGCGCCTCGGCGGCGCGACCTTCGCGAGCCATCGGGTAACCGTCGAACGTCGTCGCCACCGATGAGGGCTCACCGGGGATGTTGAAGAGTATCGAGGTGATCGAGCCGCCGAACAGCGCGCCCCAATACATGCATGACAGCAGGATGATCGCCGACACCGGCGACATGGTGAACGTCAGCGGCAGCAGCAACGCCACGCCATTGGGGGCACCGAGGCCGGGCAACACGCCGACCAGAATGCCCAGCAGCACGCCGATCACCATCAGGCCGATATGGCCCGGGGTCAGGATCAGGTTCATGCCTTGCAGCAGGGAATCGAACTCGCTCATTTGAAATTTCTCCCGGCCAGGGCAATCCAGTCGCCCATCGGGCCGGCATCCAGCGGGACCTTGAACCACAGCGCGAAAATCAAGTAGCTGGCGAGCACCGCGCCAAGCGACACCGTGCCAATCATCAACTTGCCGTACGGTTTGGCGCGCACCTTGTCACGCCACATGAACCAGGCGATGAAACAGGCCGAGGCCACATAGATGCCAGTGAAGGGCATGGCGCCGACAAACAGCGCAATCGGGATGAACACCGACATCACTTGTTTGAAGGCGCTGCGGCTGACGAATGAAATACTCAGGGCTTGCCAGCGAACCACGGTCAATACACCGTTGCCAATACTGGCGGCGCTCAGCAACAGGCCAATGTAAAAGGGGAAGTAACCCGGCTCGGGGCCGGAATCGCCCCAGCCGATACCTTGTTCGACGCTGCCGAACATCACCACCGCGCCGATCAGCGTGGTGAAGAGTGTCAGACCGAGTTCGACCCAGCGGGTACCGACCAGCGCCGGTGAATCCGTAGAATGGGACATCAAAACACCTCCAGAGGTGACGGCCGCGCGCGTGCGGACGGCCGTAGGCAACTCAGTTTTTCAGCCAGCCGGCTTCTTTGAACACCGGCGTTACGCGGGCGGTGTCTTTCTCAATGTAGGCGGTCAGCGGCTCGCCTTCGAGGAAGGTCGGCACCAGCGCATTCTGTTTGACGTAGGCCTTGAACTCCGGCGTCTCGGTGACTTTGCGCATCAGCTCTACATAGAACGCGCGCTGCTCGGCGCTGACATCGCCGGCCATGAACACGGTGCGCGGGAAGCGGTACTGATCGATGCCCAGGCCTTGTTCGTGGCAGGTCGGTACGTCCGCCCAGGATTTATCACCGGCGACTTTCTCGGTGTAGCTCATGCGCTCCTTACTGAAGACGCAGAGCGGCTCGACCTGATCGCCACGCCATTGGCTGATGCTTTCGCTCGGGTTGTTGACGTTGGCGGCGATGTGTTTGCCGGCCAGTTGGGTTGCGGCTTCACTGCCGCTCTTGAACGGGATGTACACCAGTTTGCTGTCATTGGTCTGGTTCAACAGCAGGGTCAGGGTCTGGTCGACATCCTTGGACTGGCTACCGCCCATGCGCAGGTTCGATGGGTCAGCCTTGACCGCTGCGTAGAAGCCTTTGGCGTCTTTCCACGGGGCGTCTTTGTAACTCCAGAGAATGAAGTCATCCTCGGCCACGGCTGCGACAGGCGTMAGTTCCTGCCATTGGTAACCGAGCTTGGACACCAGCGGCAACAGGTAGATGTTGTTAGTGCCGATCACCAGTTTTTCCGGATCGCCCTTGTTCATTTTCAGGTCGAGAAAGGCTTCGGCGCCATTACCCCCGCCCTTGTTCAGGACGATGGTATTCACATCGAGAAACTTGTGAGTGGTGATGATCGACTGGATCAGACGACCGAGTTGGTCGGTACCGCCACCGGGGCCACCCGCGACGACGATTTCGACGTTCTTGTCCGGCTGCCAGGCGGCATTGGCAAGAGCGGGTAGGGCACCTGCGGCGACCAGCGTGCAGCCGAGAAACAGACGGGAGGTGCGACGGACGAATGCATTTCGCATGATGGAATGGCCTCGTTTTTGTATTTGTTATGAGTGACTTGTCGGAGTGGTAAAGCTGCAAGCCTGCCCTGAGTGTGGGAAGCCTCCGTCCCCGCGTCTAGTCAAAACAATACATACACCGATAGCCTGGGGTTATAGCTCTTGCCCTTGAACGTGGCGTTTATCGCCCGATGCTTTGCCCCAGAGCCTTTTTCGAGGAAAGTCGAAAAGGCGACATCCATTGAAAGCTGTCTGAAAGCAGGGCATGCCATAACTCGAGGCTATCGCCTGATTTCAAGTTTTGATTAGACGGTTATCACTGAGCCTTCGATAGTGCTCACCAATGTTGTCACCACAAAAATAATAAATCGAGGTACGCACCATGGCTCGTCCCAGTGCTTCCCTGCATCTGCCCGGCGCAGGTGTTCAATCACCGGCAGCTGCAACTCCGCTAACCGGCACCACCAAAGCCAGTAGCGTGCGCTGGCGGATTTTTGCGATCGTCTTTGCGTTGACCATGGTCAACCTGATCGATCGGGTGTCACTGTCGATTGCGATGCCCACCATCGCCCATGAATTTTCCCTGTCGCCGAGCCTGCAAGGGCTGATCCTCAGTAGCTTCTTCTGGGCGTATGCACTGTTGCAGATTCCCGGCGGCTGGCTGATCGACCGTTTTGGTCCGCGCCGGGTCATCAGTTGGTCCACCGGTTTGTGGGGCACGTTCCAGGTGCTGGCGGCGTTTGCCACGGGCGGCTTGTCATTGTTGTTTGCCAGAGTCGCGCTAGGCGCCGCCGAAGCCCCGCTGTTTCCTTCGGGGGGCAAGCTGATTTCCCTGTGGCTGGCACCGAGCGAGCGTAGTCGCGGTGCGGTGCTGATGGACAGTGGCAGCCCGCTGGGTGTGGCACTGGGCGGGTTGATCATTGCGTATCTGATTGCTTCGCTGGATTCGTGGCGTCTGGCCTTCGTGATCGCAGGCATCGCGACATTGGTGCTGGCTTGGGTGGCGCGGCGTTATCTGCGCGATGACCCGGCCACGCATCCGCAAGTGAATGCCGAAGAGCTGGAGAAGATCAACGCCGGACGTGCCACGCCTGCCGCCGAAGCTGCACGTGCGCCGGTCAAGGGGCTGGGCATTGGCGCTCGTTCACTGACGGGGTTGCTGATCGGTCGCGCCAGTTGGGCGATGGTCTATTTCGGCTTGCTGACCTGGGGGCCGAGTTATCTGGCGCAGGCTCGCGGCTTCGACATTAAAGGCATTGGTGCGGCGACGTTCGTGATTTTTGTTTGCGGCGCGCTGGGTTCGTTGACCGGTGGTTTCCTTTGCGACGGCCTGATCCGCAAGGGCGTCAGCCGGGGCGTGGCGGTCAAGAGTCTGCTGGCGTTTTCCGGTGTGGTGGCGCTCGGTGCATTCCTGTTGCTGCCGACCCTRAACGATCCTTTTGCGGCCGTGGCGTTGTTGGCCATGACCGCGTTTTTTCTGATGTGGGGCAGCCTCTACTGGAGCTTCCCGGCGTTGCTGGCGGCACCGGCGCGGGTCGGTTTGATCGGCGGCGTGATGAACATGGCCGGCAGCACCGGCGGCATCGTGGTGCCGATTCTGGTGGGCATCATTGTGCAAATGGCCGGTGGCTTTGCGCCGGTACTGGGCTTCTTTGCTGCGTGCTCGGCCTTCTTCGTGTTGGCCACATTGTTTATCAGCCTGGATGAGGTGCGTCATGCCTGAGTTGTGGAACGGCCCCATCGTAGATGCCCATCACCATTTCTGGGACCCCTCGATCAACGACCATCCGTGGCTCGCGCCCGAAGTCAACATCCCGTTTCGCTACGGTGATTACAGCGCGATCAAGCGGCGCTATTTGCCGGATGATTACTTCGCCGACGCCGGCTCCCATAAGGTCGTGCAAACGGTTTACGTCGAGACCGAATGGAACCCGCAAGACCCCATCGGTGAAACCCGTTTCATTGAGGGGCTGGCGGCTCGCTACGGCGTGCCAAACGCCATCGTCGCACAAGCCTGGCTCGATCATCCGGACGCCATCGCGGTGCTCACCGAGCAAGCCAGTTTCAAATGCGTGCGCAGCGTGCGTCACAAACCCGGTGGTCCGACCACGCCTGCGCAGGTTGGACACACCCGCAGCCTGATGAGCAATGAATCCTGGCGCCGCAGTTACGCTGCGCTCGAAGGCCTGGGCCTGCATTTCGATTTGCAGACGCCCTGGTGGAACCTGCACGAAGCCGAACGCCTGGCCCGGGACTTCCCTGGCACCACGCTGATTCTCAACCACACCGGATTGCCCAACGACCGCAGTGCCGAAGGCCTGGCAGGTTGGCGCCTGGCGATGGTGCGGTTGGCGCAGTGGCCGAACGTGCGGGTGAAGATTTCCGGCCTGGGGCAGGGCGGTCAACGCTGGCGGGCCAAAGACAATGCGTGGATCGTGCGCGAAGTCATCGCCATGTTCGGCAGTGACCGGGCGATGTTCGCCAGCAACTTTCCGGTGGACAGCCTGTGCGGCTCGTTCGATGACATTTACAGCGGTTTCAAATCCATCGTTGCCGATTTTCCAAGTGCCGATCAGCAACGTCTTTTCTACAGCAATGCGCAGCAAGTCTATCGCTGCGAGCCCTGCGCCATTGACCGGACATGGCCCGAATCCTTGAGGAGTGAAGCATGAACAAAACTACCATCGCGATGGTCCTGGGCGACCCGGCCGGCATCGGCCCGGAACTGATCGCACGCCTGCTTGCCGAGCCCGAGGTTCGCAGTAAGGCCAATGTCATCCTGATTGCCGACGAGGCGGAAATGCGCCGTGGCATGCGCATCGCCGGGACGGAATTTCCTTATCGTCGCGTGGAATCGCTGGAGCAGCTGTCGTTCGTCGATGACACGCCGCTGTTCTATGACTTTCGCGGCGACACCCTTGGCGAATTTGCGCGTAATGAAGCCAGCATCATTGGCGGTCGCTACAGCCTCGACACCCTGGAAAAAGCCTTGCGCCTGACCGAGGCAGGCATCACCGACTCGGTGCTGTTCGGACCGCTGAACAAGACCTCGCTGCACATGGCCGGCATGGCCCATAACGATGAGCTGCACTGGTTCGCCGAGTTACTGGATTTTCACGGGCCGTTCTGCGAATTCAACGTGCTCGACAACCTTTGGACTTCCCGCGTGACCTCCCATGTCGCGCTGTCTGAAGTGCCGGGCATGCTCACGCAGGCGCGGGTGGTGGAAGCCATTCAACTGATCGACACCGCGCTCAAGCGCAACGGCCTGGAAAAACCGCGTATCGGCGTGTGTGGCTTGAACCCGCATAACGGCGACAACGGCTCGTTCGGTCGCGAAGAACTGGACATCATCGGCCCCGCCGTGCGATCCGCCCAGGCGTTGGGGATTGCAGCTGAAGGGCCGTACCCGGGAGACACAATTTTCCTCAAGGTACAGGGCGATTCCAGTGCCTTTGACGCGGTGGTAACGATGTATCACGACCAGGGGCAGATCGCGATCAAGTTGATGGGGTTCTCCCGTGGGGTGACGGTGCAGGGCGGTTTGCCGATTCCGATAACCACCCCGGCGCACGGCACTGCGTTTGATATCGCAGGGCAGGGCAAGGCGAATGCCGGGGCGATTCGCCAGGCGTTCGAGATTGCATGCCGGATGGGCATCAACAGCTACTGACACAACACACATCCTCTGAGGGAGCGAGCCTGCTCGCGAAGGCGTCAGCCGGGGCGCCACTTTCCTTTAGGCAAAAGAAAACCCCCGATCAATCCAGAGGACTGATCGGGGGTTTTCGAGTAAGCGCCTTGCGGCGCCTACTGGCTCAGCTTATTGGCAAGCTTCGCAATCCGGCTCGTCGATGGCGCAAGCTTTCGGCACTGGAGCAGGACCGGCAGGTGCTGCCAGGACCGAATCTTCACCGTGGTTGCCACCGCTGGAAACAGCGTTCAGCTTGCCGGTGTTGATGGTCGACTTCTCGGTGCTGGTCGCGGCCAGGGCACGGAGGTAGTAAGTGGTTTTCAGACCACGGTACCAGGCCATGCGGTAGGTCACGTCCAGCTTCTTGCCCGATGCGCCAGCGATGTACAGGTTCAGCGACTGAGCCTGGTCAATCCACTTCTGGCGACGGCTTGCCGCGTCAACGATCCACTTGGTGTCCACTTCGAAGGCAGTCGCGTAGAGCTCTTTGAGTTCTTGCGGGATGCGCTCGATTTGCTGCACCGAACCGTCGTAGTACTTCAGGTCATTGATCATGACCGAGTCCCACAGGCCGCGAGCCTTCAGGTCGCGAACCAGGTACGGGTTGATCACGGTGAATTCGCCCGACAGGTTCGATTTCACGTAGAGGTTCTGGTAGGTCGGTTCGATCGACTGCGAGACGCCAGTGATGTTGGCGATGGTCGCGGTCGGTGCGATGGCCATGATGTTGGAGTTACGAATGCCTTTCTGAACACGGGCGCGAACCGGTGCCCAGTCCAGGGATTCGTTCAGGTCAACGTCGATGTACTTCTGGCCACGTTGCTCGATCAGGATCTGTTGCGAATCCAGCGGCAGGATGCCTTTGGACCACAGCGAACCCTGGAACGTCTCGTAAGCGCCGCGTTCATCGGCCAGGTCGCAGGAAGCCTGGATCGCGAAGTAGCTGACCGCTTCCATCGACTTGTCGGCGAACTCGACGGCTGCGTCGGAACCGTAAGGGATGTGCTGCAGGTACAAAGCGTCCTGGAAGCCCATGATGCCCAGACCGACCGGACGGTGCTTGAAGTTGGAGTTCTTCGCTTGCGGCACTGAGTAGTAGTTGATGTCGATCACGTTATCGAGCATGCGAACAGCAGTGTTTACAGTGCGTTCCAGCTTGGCGGTGTCCAGCTTGCCGTTGACGATGTGGTTCGGCAGGTTGATCGAGCCCAGGTTGCAAACGGCGATCTCGTCCTTGTTGGTGTTCAAGGTGATCTCGGTGCACAGGTTCGAGCTGTGAACCACGCCGACGTGCTGCTGTGGGCTGCGCAGGTTGCACGGGTCTTTGAAAGTCAGCCATGGGTGGCCGGTTTCAAACAGCATGGACAGCATTTTGCGCCACAGGTCTTTGGCCTGGATGGTCTTGAACAGCTTGATCTTGCCCGGGTACTCGGACAGGGCTTCGTAATACTCGTAACGCTCTTCGAAGGCCTTGCCGGTCAGGTCGTGCAGGTCCGGTACTTCGGATGGCGAGAACAGGGTCCACTTGCCGTCATCGAAGACACGCTTCATGAACAGGTCAGGGATCCAGTTGGCCGTGTTCATGTCGTGGGTACGACGACGGTCATCACCGGTGTTCTTACGGAGTTCGATGAACTCTTCGATGTCCATGTGCCAGGTTTCCAGGTAGGCACACACAGCGCCTTTGCGCTTGCCACCCTGGTTAACGGCGACGGCGGTGTCGTTCACTACTTTGAGGAACGGTACAACGCCCTGGGACTTGCCGTTGGTGCCCTTGATGTACGAACCCAGTGCACGTACCGGAGTCCAGTCGTTGCCCAGGCCACCGGCGAATTTCGACAGCATGGCGTTGTCGTGGATCGCGTGGTAAATGCCCGACAGGTCATCCGGCACGGTGGTCAGGTAGCAGCTCGACAGCTGTGGACGCAGGGTACCGGCGTTGAACAGGGTCGGCGTCGAGGACATGTAGTCGAAGGACGACAACAGGTTGTAGAACTCGATGGCGCGGTCTTCTTTGTTCTTCTCTTCGATCGCCAGGCCCATGGCCACGCGCATGAAGAAGATTTGCGGCAGTTCGAAGCGGATACCGTCCTTGTGGATGAAGTAACGGTCGTACAGGGTTTGCAGGCCCAGGTACGTGAACTGCTGATCGCGCTCGTGGTTGATCGCCTTGCCGAGTTTTTCCAGGTCAAAAGTAGCCAGGACCGGGTTCAGCAATTCGAATTCGATACCCTTGGCGATGTAGGCAGGCAGGGCCTTGGCGTACAGGTCGACCATCTCGTGGTGGGTCGCGCTTTCGGCAACGTTCAGGAAGCTCAGGCCTTCGGCACGCAGAGTGTCCATCAGCAGGCGAGCGGTCACGAACGAGTAGTTCGGCTCACGTTCAACCAGGGTACGGGCGGTCATCACCAAGGCGGTGTTGACGTCGGTCAGGGCCACGCCGTCGTACAGGTTTTTCAGGGTTTCGCGCTGGATCAGGTCGCCGTCGACTTCCTCCAGGCCTTCGCACGCTTCGGTAACGATGGTATTCAGGCGACCCATGTCCAGCGGCGCCAGGCTGCCATCGGCGCGGGTGATGCGGATCGACGGGTGAGCGTTGACCGCTTCCTCGGCCGGAGCGTGGGCGGCGCGTTCTTTCGAACGACCGTCACGGTAAATCACGTAGTCGCGGGCTACTTTCTGCTCGCCGGCACGCATCAGGGCCAGTTCGACCTGGTCCTGGATTTCTTCGATGTGGATAGTGCCGCCCGATGGCATGCGACGCTTGAAGGTCGCGGTGACTTGTTCGGTCAGGCGGGCCACGGTGTCATGGATTCGCGACGAGGCGGCAGCGGTGCCGCCCTCAACTGCGAGAAACGCTTTGGTGATCGCGACGGTGATTTTGTCATCGGTGTAAGGAACGACAGTGCCGTTTCGCTTGATCACGCGCAGCTGACCAGGCGCGGTGGCGGACAGATCCGAAGTCGAATCAGCGGCCTGCGGCAAGGTGCCCTGCGGGTTCTCGCGAGTTGTGTCGGTTTGCATTGGGGAGTATCTCCACATTCTCTATGTTTGTTTGGGCACCATCACGGTGCCCACCGTTCTGTCCAAAAGCACTACAACCGACGGGCGTCGGGCATAACAACTCCGGGACAGTAGGAAAAGGCTAATGAGGCCGCATCCTTGCCGAAGTCTTTGGCTGCGAGCCTGGGCTCGTAACCGGATTCCTTTCGGGGTGGCAGTACAGATTGCAACACCCGTACCGTTTTGGCCGTTCAGGCCTTAAAAAAACGGTGCCATCCGCCTGTGCGGTTTGGTCTTGTAAAATCACGCTGGGTTCAACCGGAAACAGGCAATAAAGCGCTTGAATTTCTGGTCTGAAATGTGGTTGGGCTTTTAAGCTAAAACCCTACATGTAGGGTTTTTTTAGCGCCGGGGTACAAGATAGTGCGTTTTTGGAGGTGTTGCAACGCACTGCCTGTGGATAAACCTGTGTGTAAATTGTGTGTGAAAGGTGGAACCGGCGTGTAGGCCCCGACCTAGCGGGACCGAGGCGTTTTTCATCGATTTTCAAGGATTGAAAACAGCCGTCGGGATTTTTAAGGGCGCGAACCCTACCACAAAAAACCGACATGTCCGAACGCATTTGCCGGCTTGTGTTCTCGACGGGCGGCGTTTATACAATCGCCCCAGGGTTACGCATTCTTATCCTCCCAATCATTACAAAAAGACGGGCGGATCCTTCCTTATTAGTGTTGTTGGCAAGCAGAGGTCACCGTGGAGCAAGAAGCCTGGCAGGTATTGATTGTGGAGGACGACCAGCGTCTGGCCGAACTGACCCGCGACTACCTGGAAGCCAATGGCCTGAGCGTCTCGATCGAGGGCAATGGGGCGCTGGCGGCGGCTCGCATCATCAAGGAGAAGCCGGACCTGGTGATCCTCGACCTGATGTTGCCCGGCGAAGACGGGCTGAGCATTTGCCGCAAGGTTCGCGACAAGTATGACGGCCCGATCCTGATGCTCACCGCCCGCACCGACGACACCGACCAGATCCTCGGCCTGGACCTCGGTGCCGACGACTACGTGTGCAAGCCGGTGCGCCCGCGCCTGTTGCTGGCGCGCATCCAGGCCCTGTTGCGCCGTAGCGAAGCACCGGAGGCCACCCCGGAAAAACAGCGGCGCCTGCAGTTTGGTCCGCTGGTGGTAGACAACGCGTTGCGGGAAGCCTGGCTGCATGACAACGGTATCGAGTTGACAAGCGCCGAGTTCGACCTGCTCTGGCTGCTGGTGGCCAACGCCGGGCGCATCCTGTCCCGTGAAGAGATTTTCACCGCCTTGCGCGGCATTGGTTATGACGGTCAGGACCGCTCCATCGATGTGCGCATCTCGCGCATCCGCCCGAAAATCGGCGATGACCCGGAGCACCCGCGGCTGATCAAAACTATCCGCAGCAAAGGTTATCTGTTTGTTCCGGAAGCCAGCGTAGACCCGTCGCTGTGAATTCGATCTTCCTGCGCATTTATGGCGGCATGTGTGCGGCGCTGATTTTGGTCGCGGTGCTGGGCGTGCTGGCGTTGCACTTGCTCAATGAGGTACGCGGCGAGCAATACCGAGAGCGCCTGGCCCACGGTACGTTTGCGTTGATGGCCGACAACCTCAATCCGATGAACGAAACCGAGCGCCATCGCGCCTTGCTGGTCTGGGAACGCTTGCTCGGGATTCCATTGGCGCTGACCCCATTTGCCCAGACCGACCTCGACCTCACCCAGCGCACCCGCGTCATGCATGGCCAAGCACTGGTGGAACAAACCGGCCCGCACGCGGCGAAGGTCTATCGACTGGTCAGCGACAAGGAGCAACTTGTGCTGGTGGGTGAGGTCCAGCAGATCAGCGAACAACTGGCCCGCGCCACTATTTACCTGCTGGCCGATGAGCTGGTGCGCTACCCGGTGGCCGAGCAGCCCCAGCGACTGGCGCTGTTGAAAGAAGAGAAAAGCTTTGGTTTCGACTTGAAATTGGTCAAGGTAGAGCAGGCGGACATGGACGAAGACCAGAGCCGGCGGGTGTCCGAGGGCGACACGGTGATGGCGCTGGGCAAGGGTGGCGACTCGATCCGGGTGTTTGCCGGCATGGTCGGTACGCCATGGGTGCTGGAGATCGGCCCGCTGTACCAGATGAACCCTTATCCGCCCGAATGGCTGGTGTTGATCGCCGCCCTCGGTTTGAGTCTGATCGGTCTGATCGTCTACCTGCTGGTGCGCCAACTGGAGCGCCGTTTACGCGGTCTGGAAGCGGCCGCCACGCGTATTGCCCAAGGCAGCCTGGAAACCCGCGTACCGGCGCGTGGCGCCGACTCGGTGGGACGACTGGCCGCAGCGTTCAACGGCATGGCCGAGCACTTGCAGCAATTGCTGGCGATCCAGCGTGAACTGGTGCGCGCCGTGTCCCACGAATTGCGCACGCCGGTGGCGCGCCTGCGTTTCGGCCTGGAAATGATCGGCTCGGCCACCACGCCGCAGCAGCTGGAGAAATACCGCGAGGGCATGGACCACGACATCGAGGACCTCGACAAACTGGTCGACGAGATGCTCACCTATGCGCGGCTGGAGCAGGGCTCGCCGGCACTGAATTTCCAGCGGATCGATCTGGACGCGCTGATCAATCAAGTCATCGAAGAACTGGCGCCATTGCGCGCCGACGTTACGGTACAGCGCGGTTTGTGTTTATCGGCCGCAGATTGCGATGACGCCTGGGTCGAGGCCGAACCGCGCTACTTGCATCGAGCCCTGCAGAACCTGGTCAGCAACGCCATGCGCCACGCCTCATCGCGGGTGACCGTCAGCTATCAGGTGGGACAGCAGCGTTGCCGGGTGGACGTCGAGGATGACGGGCCAGGTGTGCCGGAGTTGGCCTGGGAACGAATTTTCACGCCGTTCCTGCGCCTGGATGACAGCCGAACCCGCGCTTCGGGTGGACATGGGTTGGGGCTGTCCATCGTGCGGCGGATTATCCATTGGCATGATGGGCGGGCGTTGATCAGCAAAAGCAAGAGCCTGGGTGGGGCTTGCTTCAGCTTGAGTTGGCCGCGCAATCAGGAGAAGCGCTGAGATTTTTGGTGATATGTAGGCCGCCTTCGCGAGCAAGCCCGCTCCCACATTTAATCGCATTCCTCCTGAAGGAACTCGGTCGAATGTGGGAGCGGGCTTGCTCGCGAAGGGGCCAGTACAGGCGTGATAAAAGCTCAGGCCTTGATGCTGACCAGGCTCAACAACTGCCCATCCATCACCCCAAACTGCGCCTCCAGCTCGGTGCCATTGCGCCACTCGCCAGACAGATCCGTCAGCAACCGCAACCGCACCTCACCCGCCTCGGTCCATTCCAGCACCTCGGCGTGTTCAAAATAGAAGCGCTGCTGAACAATCGGGTACAGCGCCTTGAACAGACTTTCCTTCACTGAAAACGTCAACGTCACCAGCAGCGCCTGATCATCGAGACGTCCGGCAGCCATACGCCGCAACTCCGGTGGCGTGAGGATTTCTCCCGCCAGACGCTGGGCCCGTTCAGGGTTGAGCAGGTTTTCCAGGTCCATGCCCAAGCCGCGCCAAGCGGTTTTTTTCGCGACAATCGCCGCCGCCCGGCCGGTGCTGTGGGTGATTGAACCAGCGATGTGCGCAGGCCACACTGGCGCCCGGTCTTCGCCGATGGCCGGGATAAAATTCAGTCCTTCCAGTTGTTGCAACGCGGCCCGAGCGCACACCCGCCCGGCGAGAAATTCGGCCTGACGTTTGGCAACGGAACGCTGAATGCTCGCTGGCGGCTCGATGGCGCTGCGCTGGAAGTCATCGCTCGCCAGTTGCGCGCTGTCGAAGTGAGTACTCAGCAGCACCGTATCGGGCAGCACAAACGGCAGCGGCCAGCAGGCGTCGAGTGGGGTGCAGCAGGTGGGCAGGGAGGGGGCAGGATTCATGCGGGGCATTTTGCCGGGTTGCGCTCAGGCTGGGTAGTGCAAAGGTTGCTGATCGTTCCTACGCTCCGCGTGGGAATGCATCCAGTGACGCTCCGCGTCACATCCGCGACGGACGCGGAGCGTCCTGGGCTGCATTCCCACGCGGAGCGTGGGAACGATCTCCGTACTAACTGAAAATCTTTTTGAGAAACGCCTGCATATCCGCCCAGGACTGTTCATCCGCCGCCTTGTTGTAACCTATATCCGGCCCGCCATGCTCGCCATGGCTCAACCGATCCGCATCCGGATTGCTGAACCCATGCTTGGCGCCCTCAAGGCTGACGAACTTATAGTCGGCGCCAGCTTTGTCCATTTCAGCCTTGAACGCGGCCACAGCCTCCGGCGTGACCATACTGTCCATCGCCCCATGCTCCACGAGAATTTTTGCCTTCACAGTGCCCGGTGCAGCCGGTGTCTTGGTTGCCAGCGAGCCGTGGAAACTCACCACCCCCGCCAGTGGCAAACCCTGACGTGCCGCGTTCAGCACCACAGCGCCGCCGAAGCAGTAACCAATCGCCGCGATTTTATTCGGGTCGGTTTGCGGTTGTTGCTCCAACAGTTCAAGCCCGGCCTGAAAGCGCGCAGCGGCCGCCGAGCTGTCTTTGAGCACGTCCTGCATGAACGCCATGGCGTCTTTGGGATGCTCGGTGTTCTTGCCGTTGCCGTACATGTCGATGGCCAGCGCGCTGTAGCCCAGACCGGCGAGGTCACGGGCGCGGCGCTTGGCATAGTCGTTCAGCCCCCACCATTCATGTACCACCAGGACGCCCGGTCGCTGACCTTTGATGGCGTCGTCGTAGGCGTAATACCCGATCATTTTTGTGCCATCGACACTTTGATAGGGGATTTCCTGGGTCTTGATCGCGGCTTGAGTCAGCCCGCTCATCACCAGCAAGCAGAGGGCGAGGAAAGTGCGCATGGTCGGATCTCCTGCAAGAAAGGCATCAAAACAGCCTAGTCGATCTTGTTCAGCTTGGGTTCAGTCTGTGTTCAGGGGCAGTTCAGGGGCGGGTGAGTAAGGTGGCTCGTACCCAAAGCACCTGCGCATGAGGAAATCCCTAATGACTGGCTTTAAAAACCTGATTCTGGCTTTCACCGTACTGAGCGCTAGCACCGCGGCGCTCGCCTCCGATGACATCATCGCCAGCCTTGCGCTTGGAAAGACCAACGAGAAGGTCAAAAAATCGCTGACCTTGAACAGCTTCAGCACGGTCAGCTCGCCAGGAAATGAAAGTGCCTGGCGCGCGCCTCTGAGCCAACTGAACAACCCAGCCGATTACTCCGCCGGTTATGCCAACGTGTCGGGCACGCTCAATGGCTTTAAACTCGATCAGGAATACCTCAAGGGCCGTTATGATCTGTCCTGACCGTTGGATGCGCCGTTGTGCCATTGGAGATGTCGCTTTGCCCGGGAGAGCGTTATGAAACTGCTGGTCGTCGAAGATGAAGCGCTGTTGCGCCATCACCTGAAAACCCGCCTGACGGACAGTGGCCACGTGGTCGAATCCGTGGCCAATGCCGAAGAGGCGCTGTACCAGACCGAGCAGTTCAACCATGATCTGGCGGTGATCGACCTCGGCTTGCCAGGAATGGGTGGGCTCGATTTGATCCGTCAGCTGCGCGCGAAGGGCAAGAGCTTCCCGATCCTGATCCTCACCGCACGCGGTAACTGGCAAGACAAGGTCGAAGGCCTCGCCGCCGGTGCCGATGATTACGTGGTCAAGCCGTTCCAGTTCGAAGAGCTCGACGCCCGGCTCAATGCCCTGCTGCGCCGTTCCAGCGGGTTTACCCAGTCGACCATCGTCGCCGGGCCACTGCTGCTCGACCTCAACCGCAAACAGGCCACGCTCGATGAACAACCGCTGGCCCTGACCGCGTATGAGTACCGGATCCTCGAATACCTCATGCGTCATCATCAGCAAGTGGTGGCCAAGGACCGCTTGATGGAACAGCTCTACCCCGATGACGAGGAGCGTGATCCGAACGTCATCGAAGTGCTGGTGGGGCGTCTGCGCCGCAAACTCGAAGGCCCGGCCGGTTTCAAGCCGATCGACACCGTGCGTGGCCTCGGCTATCTGTTCAATGAGCGCTGCACTTGATTCGTTCCCTTCGTGTTCGCTTGATGCTCGCCGCCACCCTGTTGGCGGTGCTGTTCATGCTGGCGTTGCTGCCGGCGATGCAGGGTGCGTTCAGTCTGGCGTTGCAGGATTCGATCGAGCAACGCCTGGCCTCGGACGTCACCACGCTGATCTCCGCTGCGCGCGTGGAAAACAACACCCTGCTAATGCCGGCGCAGTTGCCGGATGAACGTTTCAACCTGACCGACAGTCGTTTGCTCGGCTACATCTTTGACCGAGAAGGTCAGCTGGTCTGGCGTTCGAAGGCCGCTGGAGCAGAGATGATCAACTACACGCCGCGTTACGACGGGCGTGGCATTGAGTTCGCGCGTATTCGCGAGGCCAACGGTCATGAGTTCTTTGTCTATGACGTTGAAGTCAAACTGCTCGGCGGCAGAAGCGCTGCGTTCAGCATCGTCGCCCTGCAACCGGTGCGCGAATATGAAGCGACCCTCGAAGGCCTGCGCGAAAACCTTTACCTGGGCTTCGGTGCGGCGTTGTTGGTGTTGCTCGCGTTGCTCTGGATCGGTCTCACCTGGGGCTTGCAGGCCTTGCGCCGGCTCAGCCAGGAACTGGACGAAATCGAAAGCGGCGACCGGGAAAGCCTCAGTGAAGAACACCCGCGCGAACTGTTGCGCCTGACCGGCTCCCTCAACCGCTTGCTGCACAGCGAACGCGAACAGCGCAGCCGTTATCGCGACTCCCTCGGCGACCTGGCCCACAGCTTGAAAACCCCGCTGACCGTGCTGCAAGGCGTCAGCGAAGACATGGCCCAGCACCCGCAAAGCCGTGATCAGGCTTGGGTGCTGCAAACCCAGATTGAACGCATGAGCCAACAAATCAGCTATCAACTGCAGCGCGCCAGCCTGCGCAAAAGCGGCCTGGTGCGCCATCAGGTACGCCTGCAACCGGTGCTGCAAAGCCTGTGCGACACTCTGGACAAGGTCTATCGCGATAAACACGTGCGTGTTGCTTTCGATCTGCCGGATCAGTGCTACGTGCCGATCGAGCAGGGTGCGCTGTTGGAAATGATGGGCAACCTGCTGGAAAACGCCTATCGCCTGTGTCTGGGCGAAGTGYGCATCAGCGTGCGTCAAACGCTGAGCGGGGTTGAATTGTGCGTTGAAGACGACGGGCCCGGCGTGCCGCCGGATCAGCGGGCGCGGATTCTGCAAAGGGGGGAACGGCTGGATGCTCAGCATCCGGGGCAGGGGATTGGGCTGGCGGTGGTCAAGGACATTATCGAGAGCTACAACGCCAAGCTGACGCTGGGGGATTCGCCGATGGGCGGGGCGGCGTTCCGGATTCATTTTTCGGTGGTTTGACCGAAAAGTTGGCTGTGTTCTTTCRGGCCCCTTCGCGAGCAAGCCCGCTCCCACATTCGACCGAGTTC
>NZ_JBFULH010000047.1:0-20058 GCF_056400445.1 Pseudomonas sp. P5_B2
TGATACCGAGGCGCGGCCTTCRCGAGCAAGCCCGCTCCCACATTTCTACCGCGTTTCCCTGAGAGAACTCGGTCAAATGTGGGAGCGGGCTTGCTCGTGAAGAGGCCAGTCAGGCCACTATCAATCCAGCGGTCAGTCAGTCTCGATCCGCGAATGCTTGCGGGTATCTTTCATGGTCACGTACACCACCAACGACACCGCAATACACGCCGTGACATACCAGTAGTACCCGGTTTCCATGCCAATGCTCTTGAACCACAGCGCGATGTATTCAGCGGTGCCGCCGAAGATCGACACGGTCAGGGCGTACGGCAAGCCAACCCCCAGTGCACGAATTTCGGTCGGGAACAGTTCGGCTTTCACCACCGCGTTGATCGAGGTGTAGCCACTGACGATGATCAGCGCCGCCATGATCAGGAAGAACGCGCCCCACCAGGTTTGAACGGTGTGCAGCGTGGTCAGGATCGGCACGGTGAACAGCGTCCCCAGAACGCCGAAGGCAATCAGGATCGGCCGACGGCCGACTTTATCCGACAGCCCACCGATGATCGGTTGCAGGCACATGAACAGGAACAGCGTGGCTGCTGAAATCGTGGTGGAGTCGGAGATGCTCATTCCGACGGTGTTCACCAGGTATTTCTGCATGTAGGTGGTGTAGGTGTAGAACGCCAGGGTACCGCCCATGGTCAGGCCGACCACGGTCATCAATTCCTTGGGATGACGCATCAAGGTGCGCATCGCGCTTTCCTTGGCTTTCTCTTTCTTGGTGAACGACTCGGTTTCTTCCATGCCGCGACGCAGGTACAGCGCGACTACAGCACACAGCGCGCCGATGGCGAACGGGATGCGCCAGCCCCATGCGTACAGTTGCTCGGTGGTCAGGGTTTGTTGCAGCACGATCAGTACCGCCAACGCGATGAGCTGACCGGAGATCAACGTCACGTATTGGAAGCTGGAGTAGAAGCCGCGACGTTCCTTGGTCGCCATCTCGCTGAGATAGGTCGCCGAGGTGCCGTACTCGCCACCGACCGACAAACCTTGCAGCAGGCGGGCGAAAATCAGCAGGATCGGTGCGCCGATGCCAATGGTTTCATAACCGGGGCTCAGGGCGATCAGTAGCGAGCCGAAGCACATCAGGTACACCGAGGCCATAAGCGCTTTTTTGCGACCGGCCTTGTCGGCGTAGAGGCCCATCAACCAGCCACCGATCGGGCGCATCAGGAAGCCCACGGCGAAGATCGCGGCGGTGTTCAGCAGTTGGGCGGTGGTGTCGCCTTTGGGGAAAAAGGCTTTAGCGAAGTACAGGGAGAAGGCGGCGTAGACGTACCAGTCATACCACTCGACCATGTTGCCGACGGAACCGCTGAAGATCGACTTGATGCGGCTGGAGGTGGTTCTTTCTTTGGCGGGCGCGGCAACCGACCCAAGGGGCAGGGCGTTTGAGTTATCCATTGAAGGATCCTTCATTTAATTGTTTTTGTGGAGCGCGTTTAAACGCAGCCTGAGAGTGCTATAGCAGGAGGTGTGCCAAGAGGCAGAGGGGCGGTTTAGAGGGGTTTTGAGGCTTGGATGAGCGGAAATCCGCTTATGGAGTTCGGGCTGGCAAGCGGAATTCCGCCGGAGCCGATCGTTCCCACGCTCCGCGTGGGAATGCCTCAACGGACGCTCCGCGTCCGGCTTTGGGGACGCAGAGCGTCCCAGGCTGCGTTCCCACGCGGAGCGTGGGAACGATCATTCGCCGAGGAACATCTCCCGGCTCAACCCATGCCGCTGCATCTTTTCATTGAACGTGCGGCGTGGCAGTTGCAGTTCTTCAAGCACCGCTTTCACATCACCTTTGTGCCGGGTCAATGCCGCGCGCAAACAATGCGCTTCAAACGCTTCCTGCTGCGCCGCCAGCGACTGCCCCGGATCAATCCCCTCCGGTTGCGGTTCGCCCAGCCCCAGCACTTGCCGCTCGGCAACGTTCGCCAGTTCGCGCACATTGCCCGGCCAGTCGTGGCTTAGCAGATGACTCAGCTGCGGACCGGTCAGCGGTGGAAACGTACGGCCCAAACGCTCGGCAGCATTTTGGGCAAACGATTCGAACAACAACGGAATGTCTTCGCGCCGATCGCGCAACGGTGGCAAGCGCAACTCGGCGACGTTCAGTCGATAGGCCAAGTCCTCACGAAAACGCCCGGCGMGCGCTTCATCGAGCAGATCGGGTTTGGTCGCGGCGATGATCCGCAGGTCCACGCGAATGCTCAGGTTCGACCCCAGGCGCTCCAGCTTCTGCTCCTGTAACACCCGCAGCAATTTCACTTGCTGGGCCAGCGGCATGCTCTCTATTTCATCGAGAAACAGCGTGCCGCCATCGGCGTATTCAAGCTTGCCGATGCGTTTGCCCTGGGCGCCGGTAAACGCGCCGCTCTCGTGGCCGAACAACTCTGCTTCGAACAACTGCTCTGGAATCGCCGCACAGTTGAGCGCCACAAACGGCTTGTCGGCACGCGGCCCGAAGTCATGCAGGCAACGCGCAACCAGCTCCTTGCCGCTGCCGGTTTCACCGCGGATCAACACGTTGACCGGCAACGCCGCCAGGTCCAGCACCTGTCGGCGCAGTGTCTGTAAACCACGGGACACGCCGAGCAAGGTGGCGTCGAGTCGGGCGCGGTTGTCGGCCAGCTCGTGCAGGGCACGGTTTTCCAGGACCAATCGGCGTTTGTCCAGCGCGCGGCGCAAACTGCTCAGCAGGGTTTCCGGGCTGAAGGGTTTTTCCAGAAAGTCATACGCGCCATCGCGCATCGCTTCGACCGCCATCGGCACATCGCCGTGACCCGTCAGCAAAATCACCGGCAAGTCGGCGTCGCGGCGCTGAACTTCGGCCAGCAACTCCAGCCCCGTCATGCCAGGCATGCGCACGTCGCTGAGGATCACACCGGGAAAGTGCGCAGGCAATTGCGCCAGGCACTCATCGGCCCGGCTGAACAACTGCACCTCAAAACCCGACAGGCTCAGCCATTGTTCGACGGCGCTGCGGATGCTGCTTTCGTCGTCGACCACCATCACTGAATTCAGCATGAAACAGGCGCCTCCAGATCGATGGGCAAGGTCAGGGTAAACACGGCGCCGTTTTCTCCATTGTCGGCACTCAGGCGGCCACCCGATTCGTGAATGATGGCAAACGATACCGCCAAGCCAAGGCCCAGGCCATCACCCACCGGTTTAGTGGTGAAGAACGGGTCGAACACATTCGGCAGATGCTCTTGAGCGATGCCGCCACCGTTGTCGCTGACCGTCAGGCGCCAGCATTGCTCGTCGGCTTCGAGGCGGATTTCCAGACGTTTGCAGGGTGTGTCGTGCATGGCGTCGAGGGCATTGCGCAGTAAATTGATCAGCACCTGTTCCAGACGAATCGCATCGCCGCGCACCCACGCCGGACGCGCCAGGTGCAGCACCGTGCTGACCTGTTCGTCACGCACACGTGCATCAAGCAAGTGCAGCGACTGGTCCACCACCGCCGCCAGATCCAGCCGTTCGCGCAGGCCGCTGGGGCTTTTGCGGGCGAAGGTTTTCAGGTGACCAGTGAGGGCCGCCATGCGCGTCAGCATCTCATCCACCGGCCTGAGCGCCTTGTAGGCGTCGTCGACCCTTCCGTGATCGAGCAGCAGGCGCAACGTAGCAAGCTGCATGCGCTGGGCGGTCAGTGGCTGGTTGATTTCATGGGCGAGGGCGGCAGACATTTGCCCCAAGGCCGCGAGTTTGGCCGATTGCACCAAACCGTCTTGAGCGGTGCGCAAATCCCGGGTGCGTTCCTCTACCAGTCGTTCAAGCTCTTCGCGGCTGCGCTGACGCATTTTCGCCAGGCGCCAGCGTTGATTGAGGAACAGCAACAGAAACACCAGCGCCAGCCACAATCCGGCAGCAGCCAGCGCGGCGTTGCGGCTGTCTTCAAAGGCTGCCTGGGGGCGGCGCAGCAGATGCAGGGTCCAGCCTTCCGTGGTCAGCGGTAGCGATTCCCACAGGTAATCCGCTGTTCCGTCAGGGCCCGCGACGCGCCTCAGATCACTGTTGTCGTCGAAGTGCTGCAGCGTTTGATAGTCCAGCGGTGTCAGCGGTTGTTTGTCGTATTGGCGGGTGGCCTTGAGCGCGGCGTGATCGCTGTCGTTCAACGGTTGCAACAATCGATAGCGCCAACCCGGCTGGTTGGCGATGAAGATGATCCCGCGTGCATCGCTGACCAGCAGCGTGTCGCTGCCTTGGCGCCATTCGCGCTCCAGTTCCGGAAACTCAAGCTTGACCACCATCGCGCCGAGAAACTCGCCGTTTTCGCTGGTGACCGCGCTGGACAGAAAATACCCAGGAATCCCGCTGGTCACGCCCACCGCATAAAAACGCCCGGTGCCTTGGGTGCGTGTTTCGCTGAAGTAGGGACGAAAGCCGTAGTTGTGGCCGACATAGCTGCTGGGCAAGCGCCAGTTGCTGGCGGCCACGGCGAGGCCGGTGCGGTCGAGCAATTCGAGGGTCGAGGATTGCGCCGCACCGTTGATTTTTTCCAGCTTGCGATTCAGTGCGTCCTGTTGCTCAGGCGATACCGTGCCACTGAGGGCGGCGCGCAACTCCGGGTCCAGCGCCAGCACGGCGGGCAGGGCGCGGTAGCGGTCGATCAGGGTGTGCAGGGAATTGGCGTACAGCGCCAGTTGCTGATTGGCGCGGGAGGCGTCTTCGACCAGCGCCTGGCGTTCGGCGTGACGCATGGCGAAACCGGCCGCGAGCACGGCGCCGGCGATGATCAGCAAGGTGTATAGCGTCAGGCGCAATGTCCGGGAAGCCAGCATGGTGTCGGAAACAGTCAGCAATACGGGCGCGCACGATAACATGGGCTAACGGGCTACTAGCGGTTAGAACTTCAACCCATCAGTTCATGCGGCCGCATGGCTTCGGCTTCTGAAGGTTCTGACACTGATCAGCAAGTTATCCAGAAGGCCGGTGATCCTGGTTGTTTCATTTCTTTGCGCTTGAATATTGACCCCTCATGTTTGGGTGACGCCATAGACGTTAGCCGTCGCTTCAATTTTGTTCATGCCCGAGTCAATAGCCCTGATCAGGTCAGTGATGCCGCTTTCAAATGAACCCAGCTTTTCGTCCGATTTTCCATGGGTGGCGCCGACGACCTCATCAATTATTTCTGGTATGCCCAGTAATACGGTGACACCTGAGCTGATTGCGCTGACCGCTTCAGAAGGGAAATGTGTGAGCGTCATTTTCAGTATTTCACTGGTCGCCATGGAGGTGGCTTCCTTCGTGAGTTTCAACTGGGATTTCTGCGAGGTCGGGTTCATATGTTTGTATTTTGCGACGGCAYACTCAACGGGATCCATCGTTTTGTATTCGGCTTTGCGTATGATTTTCTCCGCCGTCAGCTTGCTGGTTTTCAGATTGACCGATGCGCTCATCCCTGTTCTTTCGGCTACAAAATCAACACCCGCGCTGACCGCGATTTTCGTGGCAACTCCCATCCCTGCACCCACGACATTGCCGACACCCGGAGCCACCAGGCCCAGGGCCTGACCCGCTGTGCCGACAGCAATGCCTGCACCATAGCTGATGGCCTTGCCTGCGATAAGTACCCCTGTCCTGCGCGCGGTTGCCAGCGCGATGTCCGAGCCCGCCCCCATCCTGTCCAGTTGCGCTTGAGCGTCTAGCGTCCGTCGTTCGGTGAGCCCCAGCACCTTTTGTTGACGGATGACTTCGTCGGCGAGTTGGTCTTTAGCATGACGGGTGGCGATGGCTTGCCTGTTGCGGGCGTAACTGGCGTTTTGGGAGGCAATGAGCCTGTCCGTGGCCGCATGGAATTTCGCAATACTCGGCAATTTGCCTTCGCCATTGGCATCGACAAAACAGACCGGGTTGTTCCCCGTAAAAGCGTAGAGATTCAGTCCATCAATGTCCCCCGCCGGATCGGCGCTCACCCAACGCTGCAGCCAGGGCGCGTAATACCGGGCGCCATAGTAATAAAGCCCACAGCGGTCCATTTCCTTGCCTGAATAGCGGATGGTCTTGTAATCGGCCTCGACCACCGAGCGTGCCGCCCACCACGCGGTGCCACCAAACGGGTAATAGAACTCAAGACTGATCAAGGCACCGTCGCGGTCCAGTTCCCGTGTGCAGGAGCCCAAATGGTCGTCGAGGCTGTAGCGCAATTGATCCGGCTCCAGACCCTCCGGCTGGCCATTGACCCAGTGCAGGCACTGAACGCTGCCGAAAGCCAGTGGCAGGGTAAGGACGTGCAGCACGCGACCATCATCGCGGGTGTGGATATCCAGCCCCGGCAGGTAAAGCACTTCACGGCAGTGCGTCATCGATCGGGTGTGGGTGACGTGGCGTTTGCGGACCCGTTCGCCTTGGCTATAGAGATAGGTTTCTTCATCGTCCGCCAGGCCGTTGCCGTGGGTGAGCAAGCTCACTTTTTCCAGTTGATCGCGGGCATTCCAAATCAAGGGTTGGGTGCCGTTCTGTAGAAATTGCTGGTTGCCATGCAGGTCGAAGTGATTCTGGAAGTCCGGCTCTGGATCGCCGGTTTTCCAGCGCACCCCACGGTTGCTGTCGGGGTCGATGCGCATGTGCTGCGTAAAGTTATTGCCCTCGCGCTGATGGCACAGCTTGATCAGGTTATTGCCCGCATCGTAGGTGTAGCTTTCGGTGTAGCCGTAGCGACGACCGAGGTCGATGGGCTGGATAAGCGCCGGCAAACCAGGTCGCAGGTTGGGGACCTCGGCCTCGAAACCGCTGGAACTGATCAGCCGGTACAGTGAGTCATAGGTAAATTCCCGATGCCCGTCGACGCGCTGGTTGGCGAAGTGCACCGTGGTCAGCGTGTCATCGTCGATGCGCAGAATGTTGCCCATCGGGTCATAGGAGTACCGCAGGTTTTGCTGCAATGCCTCGTCGGGTTTGCCGGACTTGAGCGTGGACAGGCGACCATCGGCGGGGTCGAAAGTCCATCGGCTGACCACACCATTGCCAGCGATCTGGGTCTGGATCTGGCCGGCAGCGTTGTACTGGGCATCCTGCAGAATGCATTCCGGTTCACTGGCCTTGAGTTGCACAAACACTTGTTTCAGCTGGCCGCAAACGTCGTAGCGCAGATGCTGTTGATGACCGCCTGCATCGGTTTGAGTCAACACCGCGCCCAGCGGGCTGTAAGTCCAGCGGCTGATAAAGCTACCCGAATCGGCAATTGTCCGGGCTTCACTCAGCGGCACCCCTTGCAGGCTGAAACTGCTCAGTTCAATTGTGCCTGCAGGGTCAACGTGCTGGATCATCTGGCCGCGCTGATTACGGGCGGGGTCTGCCGATGCGTTGGCATAGGTGAAGGTTTCAACGTTCGGTTGATCATTCTCAGACACCGCGACCAGGCGCAACTGATCATCGTAGGTGTTGTGCCAATGTGTGCCGCGTTGCTCCCAACGTCGCAGCTCTTCGCCGGCCAGACCCAACAGACTCACGCGCCAGCCGGCATCGACGCTGACAATCTTGACGGGCTCTCCCGAGAGGCGAGGGATGTTGCGCATGGCAGGTTTGGATAATCGCGGGTCCCATTTTTCGATCAACTGCCCGGCGGCTTTATGAACGTCGCGAGAGATGAGCGTTTCTATTTCACCGCCGACTTTGTTGCACAAGTAAGCGACTTGTCGAATCGGCAAACCTCTGGCGTCAAAGGCTGCCAAGTCTGGGGTTTTGGCATAAATAGTGTGGGTCATCTGTTCACGCCGCTTGTCTTTTCTGAAGGCGTTGACTCAACCGGTCATTGAGGTCCACGACGCGTTGCATCTTGGCTTTCACAACGGTTTCAGTCGCTCCCAGTCGATGCTGGATCCCGGCAATTTCTGCCTTCTCGACATCTGTGCTTGCAAGCTCTTCAAGAGCTTCATCAGCAATGTCTTTCCTGACGTTGAGGTAATCCCCCAATGTGTCGAGCGCCTGGTTGACCTCGTCGAGGTCTCGCGGGCCTAGTGTGCCGTTGAGTGCTTCGGTCATTTCGACGCTCAAGCGAAAGAGGGCAAGTGATTTTTCGAGGTGAGTCGCTGTTTCAAGCACCGTGTCCGCGGCATTAATGGTGACCGCGAAGAGCGCTTCTTTCTGGCCATTCGTTGTTCTGAGGTCGTATTTGGACGCAAACGCTTTTACTTCCGCTTTCAGGCTCAAAGGCATTGTTTCCTGTTGGATACTCTCAACGCTGAAGTCGTCTGCCTTGGGTAGCAGTGGGTACCCAAACGCATTCCTTTTGGCGACCTTGTCCAAGGCATTGCCTGTTAAATCAGCGGTAACAATAGCGGCCCCGACACCGAATACCGGGGCCACCGGCCCGGTGAATGATGTGGCGGCCGTCGCTCCCGTGGCCGCCATACCAGCGGTGAATGCTGAGGCAAGAAAATTGATACTGGTGAAAACCAGTCTTTTGCCTCCTGATTTGTAGATGTCCCGAGTTCGGTGCAAGTTGTTTAACTGATAAATCGACTGATCCAGTCTGGGCTCGACGGTGGCCAGTACATTGGTGTAATTGTCGATGACGACTCGCAGCTCTGCCGGTGTTCGTTTTTCCCCTTCTGTATCGAAGTAGTTCAGCGGGTCATTCCCCACAAATACATACAGATTCAGCCCGTCCACATCCCCCGCCGGATCGGCACTGACCCAGCGCTGCAACCACGGCGCGTAGTAACGAGCACCGTAGTAATAAAGCCCGCATTCATCCATTTCCTTGCCCGAGTAACGGATGGTTTTGTAGCTGGCCTCCAATGCAGAAGCCGCCGTCAACCAGGCCGTACCGCCAAACGGGTAGTAGCCTTCGTGGCTGATCAGTCGAGCGTTTTGATCCAGTTCCATTAGGCTGGAGCCCAAGTGATCGTCGAGGCTGTAGCGCAGCTGATCCTGGTCGACGCCCTCGGGTTTTTTGCTCACCCAATGCAGGCAGCGCACACTGCCGCGACCGCCCGGCAAGGTGATGACATGCAGTTCTTCACCGTTGTCCCGAGTGCGGATTTCCAGGCCGTGCAGGTAAATAATCTGGTGGAAGTGGGTGGTCGATGACGTATGGGTTTCATGGCGCTTGAAGACTCGTGCGCCTTGGCTGTAGCGATAGATTTCTTCATCGTTGGGGACGCCGTCACGTTCAACCAGCGTTGCCGATGCCAGTTGATCGCGGCTGTTCCAGTGCAGCGGCCTTCCCGGGGCCGAGGCGTTCAGGTTGCCATGACGGTCGAACAAGGAGTCGAAATCCGGGACGGGTTCTCCTTCTTTCCAGCGCACACCGCGGTTACTGTTCGGGTCAATGCACATCTCGTGGGTGTAGCCGCCTACCGCGCGCTCATGGATCAGTTTGATCAGGTTGCCGCCGGCGTCGTACGTGTAAGTCTGTTTGTAATTGAGGTGGTTGTTGGGATCGCTCGGCAATGGCAGCCCCGGCAGATCGGAGCCGGGTGCGGCGTCATGGCCGGTAGCACAGGTCAGTTGGTACAGCGAGTTGTAGCTGAACTCGCGATGGCCATCGATCAACTGATTGGCGAAGTGCCGCGGAGTAAAGTTGAGGTCGTCGATGCGCAAGACATTTGCGACCCGGTCATAGTGGTACTGAAAGTGCTGGAGCGGTTCTTGCCCGGTTCGCCCAGCGGTCAGGGTCGCGAGACGGCCATCGGCATCGTCGTACGTCCAGGTGCTGACGACCTGATTGCCAGCGAGTTGGTTGATGATCTGCCCGGCGGCGTTGTACCGGGCGTCTTCAAGTACAGGCTGCCAATCTGCTGTGGGTGTGAGCCGAAGGTGACCCTGTTTCAGATGCCCCGCGACGTCGTACTGCATCCGTTGCTGATGGTTACCGGCATCGGTTTGGGTCAGCACGGCGCCGAGCGGGCTGTAGGTTCGGCTGCTGAGGAAGACGCCGGCATCGATGATCGTTCGGCTGTCGTGCATCGACTGGCCATGCAGGCTGAAGCTGGTGGGTTCAAATACACCTGAGGCATCGACCTGCCTGATCATCTGGCCGCGCCGGTTATGGTTCGGGTCATCGAGCGCAGTGGCGTAAGTAAACACCTCGACGCTTTCTTGATCATTTTCTTGCAACGTGAGCACGCGTAACTGGTTGTCGTAGCGGGTGCGCCACTGATTTCCCCGTCCGTCCCGACGCCAGAGCGTTTCACCGGCCAGCCCCACCAGGCTCCAGCGCGGGCCCTCATCGACGCTATCGACCTTGACCGATTGCCCGCCAAGGCCGTAGACCGATTTTAAATTGGGCCTTGGGGCATCGGCCCGACGCGGATCCCACAGTTCCACTTGTTGCACGGTCACGTCAAAGGTTTGCCGGGTGACGAGGGGCTCCAGGGCTCCGTTGGCCGCGTTGCGCAGATACGCTATCTGACGGACTGCCAGGCCACGTGGGTCTTGTGCCGTCACCGCCGGGGTGTGCCAGTGAGTCGCGCACGTCATCGCAAGCCTTTGCGCACTTTTGCGGGAGGCGCCAGGTAAGTGTCATTGAAGTCCATGCTGGTTTTGTACCAGGGATGGAACAGTTCAAGTGCGGTATCGCCTTTGGCGTTGATGATCTTGATAGTGCGGCCCAGCACGTCGTAGAAGCTTTTGTCGTGGTGGCCGAAATCCCTGAAAGACACGTCATGGATGTAGCCGTAAACGTTGGCGAAATAGGGGCGATAGGTGCGTACGGGGAGCCCCTTGTTGTTGTATTCCACACGTTCGCTGATGCGCCAGCGTCGCTGGGCGTGTGCGACCTTGGGCGCGCCGTCTTCAATCACCAGCTCGCCGTTCTCTACKACATACGCCTCACCAGGCTCAACCAATTGCTGGGTTTGCAGGGGGCGCCCGAAACCATCGACGATGCTCAGGATAATGTGGATCTGCTGCGGTTGCGGATCGTAGTAATCGCGATCGGCAGTCAAGGCGACGCTGTGTACCGGAATGCGCGGGACACTGTGCAACCGTTCCCACAATGCCTGCTCGGCCGGTGTCCGGGAATCGAGTCGGGTCAGACGCAGCCGGGCGCACGCCCGTATGTGAAGGCTTGGTAGTACCAGGCCTTGCGCGATCCAGTCAGCCAGCCAGTCGGGTGTCTGACGGACGGACTCTGGAAGCCGGCCCATCCAGCTGAACAGATCCTTGCGAAAGGTGGTTGCGGCATTTTGCAATGCTTGTGTCGGGGCATCGATTGCCGTGCCGGGGCTGCCATCTTCGGGACGCCGATAGTCCCCTATGTCGAGGAAACCGGCAGGCAGACCGGCGGCTGTTCCGTAATAGGTGACGGTGTGCGGGCCGGATGGATCGTAAAGGGCTTCTTCAACGTTATCGTTGGCATCGATGATGCGCAGCGGTTGCAGCGTGTGGTAGTCGAACTCGACGCGTGTGGTACAGCCATCCGGCAGCTCGACGCGGGTGACCATCAGGTTGAAGTCGTCGTATTGGGCGGTAGTCACTCCGTGGCTTTGTGTTTCGTTGTAGTGCGTCACTTTGTGGAAGCGATTGAGGTCTGCATACCGGGCAAATTTGTATTGAGAGGACCAGAGGTTTTGCTGTTTGTCCTCTTCTTTGTCGGCGGCTTCGTCCGTACCCAGAAACAGGTCCATGGGCAAATAACCGATCTTCGTCAGTTCTTCCCGGATATCGATCGGAGGATCCACGTCACCGTAGACCTCCAGCGCCGTCTTGTTCAGTTGAGCGATTTCCAGCGGCCCCGCCAATGCCTCGAACTCGGCGGTGCCGCGCGCGAGTACCGCGCCGTCAGCCGTTTTGACGTAGCGTTGCAGCGATTGTGAGGTCAGCTCTCGCTGAGCCACCCATTCGGGTGACTTGAACAGGTCGAGCAGCTGTGTATAAGAAATTTCTTTCGGGTCGAGGCTTCCTGGCAGCGGCGCCTTGGGCAACACCAATGCATTGCCGCGTTGCTGATACGGCAAGCCAAGCCTCCAGCCTTGCAGATTCTCCAAATGAATAAACCTGGCGCGGGTTTCACTCAGGTAGTAGGACTGCTGAGCCTCATCATGGGCATCTACCCACCATTTGCGCTCATCGGCATCATCAAACGGCGGCTCATCATCCTTGGTAGTGCGCCGAGCATAGCTGACTGTGATGCTGTGGGTCGTCAGCCCGAAAGCGTCCCGGCTCAAGTTGATGACGTGGCGGCACAACGGGTCTTCGACAAAGCGTTCATAGTGGTAGCTGATACTTTCCAGCACGGACGGCATCAGTACCGCGTCGGAATAATGTGCGCCACGTTCACGCACTTCGCGCACGATGTATCGGGTTTGTTCCACGAGGAAAGGCGCTGCCGGAACCGGGTCATCCGCGGCGAACGTTTCCACCCTCAGCACGGAGCCTGCGAGCGTGCGGGCAATTTGGTGGGCGGTGGCCTCGTCGGCCGGTGTGATGAATTCTTCGCATTCGTCGCTCGGGTGGTATCGACAAAAGAGCGTGTCGCCCAGTGGTTGGGCCTCGTCATCACCCTCGGAGTAACCCTCGCGAAGCATGTCGATCTGCTTGCCCGTATGGAACCAGGTACAGACCAATACTGGGTCGGTGAAGCTTTCGTCTTCACCCGAGCCGGTCTCGCTGTCGGTTTGGTGCAGTCGCCCGAAACCACGGAACTCCCGTTCCTGATAGTCGTACCAGGCCTCGAAATAGTTGAAGAACTGATTCAGGCAATTACCGGTGATTTCATCCCGCTGGGTTTGTTGACTGACAACCTGCATGGCGAACGGCAAGTAACAGACGGGCAGGCGCTTTAATTTGAGAATTCGCTGTTTCTCATCCAGCCAGAACTGCGCGGAACTTCGGTAAATAACCTCAGTGCTGCAGCCCATATTGTTGTTGCTGGCGATCATCAGGTACGGCTTGGCACTGACAAAATCATAGCGCCAATGCCGGGGATTCATGTGCGGTACGGTCAGGATCAGACTGGCGCAGCCGAGCCCTTGCAGGTCAGCGAGCGTGACTTGGCACAGATTGTCGTAACGCACGCCTTCGGGCCAGGCGACCTGAATGGGCGTCTGCTCGAAACCGTTGCCACCGAGGTTGAGGTAGATCTCAAAGCCAACCGAATTCAGATAGATCAGAGCGGGTGCGCCGGAGCCGTTCAAATCTGCGATGCGTACCCGCGCTGCATCGAATGTTTCGTACGCGAAGGGCAGGGCACTCATGACGAAGCCCTCGCCGAAGTGCCCACGCCCCAGGTTGGGCCAGCATTTGATTTCGTCGTGGCGAATGCGGCACAACTCGCTCATGTCGCTTCCCAGCAGGTTGTCCAGAAACACCAGTTCGCTGCGAGTGTTGCTGATCAAGGGCAAACGATCGTCAGCCGGTTCATGAGCGACATACTCGCCCTTGGCAAAGCCGTCTTCACGCTGATTGGCGTAGAGGCGTACGGCGTTGGGACCGATCAGCGCCAGGGAGCTGAGGCCGTCGCCCGTCAGGTCGCCAAGCTGCGAAAGGAGGTCGAAATACTCCACCGGAAACGCCTTGAACGGAATGAAGCCGGACCAGGTTCTATCCGGATTCAGCGTATGGAACCCGCTCATGCCGGGCTCGGCAATGACCCAGTCCAGGCGACCATCACCGGTCAGGTCCATCAGCGCCTGATGTGCTGGCTTGTAGCGATCGGCAACCGGGATTGTGCTGAGCGCTGTCCACGGGCCATAGCTGATGTGATCGCCACCGCTCAAGTCACGCAGCGGTTCGCGGTAATACCAGCAGTGGTCGTAGCGACACAGAAACCCCGGCAGGCCTTCGCCGAACAGGTCGACACACTGATAGAGTTGGTCGGCTTCGATGCCCGGCATGTGCTCGAGCGGGAACAACGGTTCTGGCTGTGAATTGAGTTCGAAATCCGAATAGTCGAATTCCACCGGGGGCTTGTATTTCACGGTGCCGCTGGCGTCGTACGCCTGATAATGCGCCGCGGTGATTTGGCTATAAGACCAGGGGGCCGAACTGGCTGCGTACTCCAGCTGTAAGCGGCGGACCAACACGGGTTCATCGCCCGGTACCGGGAAATTGTGAAACATCAATACTTGCTGGCAGAGGCGGCGGGTGCCTATTTCAAAACCCTGTCCATAGGACGAAAAGGGATCCTTGCGAATTGACCATGAATTGAACGTCGCTGCGTCATACACCGGTTTTTCTGCAGGGTCAGGTGTGCGTTCGCCATAGTCGAAAATCAGATGGAAGTGCCAAGAGGGCGGCGCCGATTTCAGGACGCTCCACCCATACAAATGGCTGCTCGCCTCGAAGTTGCCATACAACACGCGATGCAAATAGCGTTGAGCCCGATAGTCATGCGGTGCAGGATTTTCGGTCGGGTCCTCCGCCTTGTACTCGTAGCAGATGTGCTCGCCCCGGGCGTTCATGCTCTCTTGCAACAGCCAGGTAACCACCCGGTTCGGGTCTTGCGGGTCAGCCTTGCGCGCAGTCCCGACTTTGCCAAAAAGGTGCAGGCTGCCGTCGGCACCATGGACCAGCCAGAAACCTTCGGGGTTGGCCTCGGAGCGCCAATATTCGAGGACATCAAACGTGCTTTCGACCCGGGGCCGATATTGCACCACCTGGTGTGCACCGATCGGTAATCCACGGTATTCAATCTCGTCTCGGGACTTGATCTCGTCGTTGGTATCACGCTCGGCCACCAGCTCCTCGCCCATGGGGCTGAGGAACACATCATCGTCGGTGTAGCGCGGCACGCCTTTGTTGGTCTGGCGGGTAATGGTGCTGAGGTTCAAATGCCAACCGATACCGAACGTGCCATTGCCAGACTGGCTGTCATAGCTCAGCGTCATACCGGGATCGAACCCGCGCCCTGCTGAAAAGGGCAGCCGCAATTCGAATGAGGCCCTACCCGTAGTGCCGACGGATCCCCAGCTTTTGCCGATGGTGGCGATCGATGCACTTTTGGCGATGGAGGGTTCAGTGATACTCAGAGACGCTCGGTCTTCCATGGGGCTGATCCTGTTTTTGGCCTGGCGCTCGCCCGTGATTACGGTGTCGCTGGATGGATCAGACGCTAACAAGATAGACATCATTCGTAACCTGTCAGATCTGACAGGTCAGGCGGGGCGTTCTAGACCGAATAGTTGTAAACACTCGGTTTTAATGACATGAACATTATTTTTGAGCAAAAAAACGGCCGGGTCGTCTAGTCAGACAACCCGGCCGCTTTCAGCCCGCTAAAGCGCTTACTGCACTTCTACTGCCAGGCTCTCACTGATCTTCTTCTGCCAGATGGCAGGACCGGTGATGTGTACCGACTCACCTTTGCTGTCAACCGCAACAGTCACAGGCATGTCTTTGACGTCGAACTCGTAGATCGCTTCCATGCCCAGTTCGGCGAAAGCCACCACGCGGGACTTCTTGATGGCTTGCGCCACCAGGTAAGCCGCGCCGCCGACTGCCATCAGGTACACGGCCTTGTGGTCCTTGATCGCTTCGATTGCGGTAGGGCCGCGCTCGGATTTGCCGATCATGCCCAGCAGGCCGGTTTGCTCGAGGATCTGACGGGTGAACTTGTCCATCCGCGTCGCGGTGGTCGGACCGGCAGGGCCCACCACTTCTTCGCGCACCGGATCGACCGGGCCGACGTAATAGATGAAGCGACCCTTGAGGTCTACTGGCAAGGTTTCACCCTTGTTCAGCATCTCGACCATGCGCTTGTGCGCCGCATCGCGACCGGTAAGCATCTTGCCGTTGAGCAGGACGGTTTCGCCCGGCTGCCAKCTCTGCACGTCTTCCGGGGTCAGGGTGTCGAGGTTGACGCGACGAGCCGACGGACCCGCTTCCCAGACGATTTCCGGGTAGGCGTCCAGCGGTGGCGCTTCCAGCGAGGCCGGGCCGGAACCGTCGAGCACGAAGTGGGCGTGACGGGTGGCGGCGCAGTTCGGGATCATGCACACCGGCAACGAAGCGGCGTGGGTCGGGTAATCCATGATCTTCACGTCAAGCACGGTGGTCAGACCGCCCAGGCCCTGGGCACCGATGCCCAGTTGGTTGACCTTCTCGAACAGCTCCAGGCGCATTTCTTCAATGCGGTTCTGTGGGCCGCGAGCCTTGAGCTCGTGAATGTCGATGGACTCCATCAACACTTCCTTGGCCATCACGGCGGCTTTCTCGGCGGTGCCGCCGATGCCGATGCCGAGCATGCCCGGTGGGCACCAGCCGGCGCCCATGGTCGGAACGGTCTTCAGCACCCAGTCGACGATCGAGTCGGACGGGTTGAGCATGGCCATTTTCGCCTTGTTCTCGGAACCGCCGCCCTTGGCTGCCACGTCCACTTCCACGGTGTTACCCGGAACGATGGAGTAGTGGATAACGGCCGGGGTGTTGTCCTTGGTGTTTTTACGAGCGCCCGCCGGGTCGGCCAGGATCGAGGCACGCAGGACGTTTTCCGGCAGGTTGTAAGCCCGGCGCACGCCTTCGTTGATCATGTCGTCCAGGCCCATGGTGGCGCCATCCCAACGCACGTCCATGCCCACACGGACGAACACGGTAACGATGCCGGTGTCCTGGCAGATCGGGCGGTGGCCGGTGGCACACATGCGCGAGTTGATCAGGATTTGCGCAATCGAATCGCGCGCAGCCGGCGATTCTTCACGCAGGTAGGCTTCGTGCATCGCCTGGATGAAGTCAACGGGGTGGTAATAGGAAATGAACTGCAGGGCGTCGGCAACGCTCTGAATCAGGTCGTCTTGCTTGATCACGGTCATGAGTCGCGCTCCTCTAAAAGACGGGAACATTCAATAAGGTGCTTGCAACTTGGGTGCATCGGTCGGTTGCAAGCACCTTTCAAGGCACGCCGGGGCTGCTGGCGCGACGCTAAAAAGGCGCGGCAGTATAGCGCGCCTCGCTTGCGGGCACACCCGCCGACGGTCAATCTTGTGGCGAGGGGGCTTGCCCCCGTTGGAGTGCGAAGCGCTCCCCTGCATTCCATCTCGCACACCCATATGCAGATTTACGACTGCTTCGCAGCCGAACGGGGGCAAACCCCCTCGCCACAGGCAATCCCCTCCCCACAGGTTTTATGCCATTCAGGGTGGGAATGTTTTTGACGCCAGTTTTCTGTCCGGAAAATTGCATGGTCATTTATCCGGCTCGCCACTAAAGTAGTATCCGGCCTGTAGAGTAGGACACTCAAACAGCTTTCATTCGCATGGTGAGTCAACGATTGACCCATAACGCCATTCAACAGCTTCTACTCAAGCGCTTTGCCCTTGCAGCCGGCACTTACGCCCTGGCGCTGATGCTGTTGTGGCTGGCGTTTTTCACTGGACACTATGATGAGCCCTTGGCCCTCCTGGCCGTCGGCACTGGATTAGTGATCATCAGCCAAGCGGCATTGTTCGCGGTGTTTTACAGCGGCTATAACCTGCGTTTCTCCGACCCCAGCCTGACTGAAGTGCAAGTCTTGATAGGACTGGGCTGGCAAACCTGGCTGATCGCCAATCTGGATGAAGCACGCGGCGCGTTCCTGGTGTTTTACGTGTTGATCCTGCTCTTCGGACTGTTCCATCTGTCGCGCCGGGCGTTGGCGCGCTGTGCGCTGTTGGTGTTTTTCAGTTTCAGTGCGATCACGCTGTGGGAGGGCTATCACTTTGAACTCCACGACCCGGCGCTGGCCGGGTTGCAAGTGTGCGTGTTGCTTATTGTGTTGATCTGGCTGGTGCTCTACGCCCGCTATGTGCAGGCATCGCGTCAGCGCATGCGGCAGCGGCGCTTCGCCTTGCAAGCGCACCAGGAGACCCTGCGCGGGATGATGCGCCAGCTCGAAGACCTGGTCGCCACCGACGAACTCACCGGGCTGTTCAACCGCCGCCATTTCCTGAGCCTGGCCTCCCGCGAACTGAATGCCATGGACGCTGGCGTAGTGCATGGCCTGGCGCTGATCGACCTTGACCACTTCAAACGCATTAACGATGTGCACGGCCATGCGGCAGGCGACCAGGTCTTGCAAGCCTTTGCCGGCGTGGCGACCGCGTGCCTGCGCGACGGTGATGTACTGGCACGTTATGGCGGCGAAGAATTCGTGGTGATGGTGCCCGATTGCGATGCCGAACGATTGACCGCGTGCTGTGAGCGGTTGCGTATCGCGTTCACCGATGTCGAGCTGATCGGCCTCGAAGTTGCCCATCTCAGTTTGTCGGTGGGCATGACCCTGCTGGAACTGGGCGACGACCTCGACGACGCCTTGCAGCGCGCCGATCAGGCGCTGTACCGCGCCAAGCGTGACGGTCGCAACCGTTGCGCGGCGGCCTGGGAGAACATCGATGCCTGAGTTGCGGGTCGRCGAGCGGCAGTGGTCGGTGGCACCGGGCAGCAACCTGCTCGATGCCTTGAATCAAAACGGTGTGCCCGTCCCCTACAGTTGCCGTGCCGGCAGTTGCCATGCGTGCCTGGTGCAATGTGTACAAGGGCTACCGAGCGACAGCCGCCCGGATGCCTTGAGCGCAGACCAGCGTCAGCAGGGCTGGCGCCTGGCGTGCCAGTGTCAGGTGGTCGAGGATTTGCAGGTGCATACCTTCGATCCCCAGGTCGATGGTCGCCCGGCCGAGGTCGCCGCCGTCGATTGGTTGAGCGCCAGCGTGCTGCGCTTGCGCCTGACGCCGCAGCGTCCTTTGCGCTACAGCGCCGGCCAGCATTTGGTGTTGTGGGCGGGCAATGTGGCACGGCCTTATTCCCTCGCCAGCCTGCCGCAAGAAGACCGCTTTCTGGAGTTTCATCTCGATTGTCGCCAGCCGGGGCAATTTAGCGACGCGGCCCGTCAGCTGAAGATCGGCGATTCGATCCGCCTCGGCGAATTGCGCGGCGGCGCTCTGCATTACGACCCTGACTGGCACACCCGACCGCTGTGGCTGTTGGCCGCCGGCACCGGCCTTGGCCCGTTGTTCGGAGTCTTGCGTGAGGCATTGCGGCATGATCATCAGGGCGCCATTCGTGTCATTCACCTGGCCCATGACGCCGATGAGCATTACCTGACCAAACCCCTGCTGGCCATGGCCGAGGGCCGCGATAACCTGAGTGTCGAGTGCTGGACTCCGACCGAGTTGCCGCAGGCATTGGCGCAACTGCGGCTTGTCTCCCGGCAAACCCTGGCCTTAGTCTGCGGAGCCCCCGACAGTGTCGACGCCTTTTCCCGGCGCCTGTACCTCGCGGGGTTGCCGCGCAATCAACTGCTGGCCGATGTGTTCCTGCCTCGTGGTTGAGCGCTGATTTTTCAGACGCGAGACCCCCATGACCGAAGCCATCCAGATCGAACGCGAACGCGGTTTGCTGACGCTGCGCCTGAATCGCCCCGAGAAGAAAAACGCCCTGACCCGCGCCATGTACAGCCATTTGGCCGAGGCGCTGAAGCAGGCCGACACCGACCCCGAAATCAACGCCGTGCTGATCACCGGCAGCGACGAGTGCTTCACCGCTGGCAACGACATCGCCGACTTCATCCAGCAACCGCCCGGCAGCCTCGACAGCCCGGTGTTTCACTTCATGCTCAACTTGCTTGAATGCCGCAAACCGGTGATCGCCGCTGTGGCCGGCGCAGCGGTGGGGATCGGCACGACAATGCTGCTGCATTGCGATCTGGTTTACATCAGCCGTGATGCTCGCCTGCGTATGCCGTTTGTCAATCTCGGCTTATGCCCGGAGTTTGGTTCCAGCCTGATCCTGCCGCGCTTGCTTGGGCATGCCAAAGCGGCGGAGTTGTTGCTGCTGGGTGAGGGGTTCAGCGGTGAAAAGGCGGCAGAGTGGGGGATTGCCACCGAAGCGTTGGGCAGTGGCGAAGCGACGTTGGCCAAGGCGCGGGAGATGGCGTTGCGTTTTGAATCGTTGCCGCCGGAAGCGGTGCGCATCAGCAAGCAATTGATGAAAGCGCCGGACCGGGAATTGCTGCGTAAAGTGATAGAAGAAGAGGGCGCGTTGTTTACCCAGCGGCTGCGATCGCCGGAAGCGTTGGCGGCGTTGACCGGGTTTATCAAACGGCATTGAATTTGCGGTGGTTGGGCTGGCCCCTTCGCGAGCAAGCCCGCTCCCACATTTAAT
>NZ_JBFULH010000047.1:20086-25224 GCF_056400445.1 Pseudomonas sp. P5_B2
GCTCGGTCGAATGTGGGAGCGGGCTTGCTCGCGAAGGGGCCAGTCCAGACAACACATCATCTGGATCAGAAACCAAAAAGCCCCGCCATTCACATGGCGGGGCTTTTGTTTTTCAGCGTTCGGTCACTCAGACCATCGGGTCGCCAACGTGCAGGATTTTCATCCCGTTGGTGCCGCCGATGGTGTGGTAGCTGTCGCCCTTGGTCAGGATGACCCAGTCGCCTTTCTCCACAACGCCCAGTTTG
This sequence comes from Pseudomonas sp. P5_B2, assembly GCF_056400445.1. Taxonomy (NCBI): domain Bacteria; kingdom Pseudomonadati; phylum Pseudomonadota; class Gammaproteobacteria; order Pseudomonadales; family Pseudomonadaceae; genus Pseudomonas; species Pseudomonas sp. P5_B2. The sequence continues at coordinate 20,332 of NZ_JBFULH010000047.1, forward strand.
AGCAGTTCGTCGATCGCAGCCTGGCTGACTTGCCCAGGCGGCAACGATGCCGGGTCGAACGGAACGGTGTAGACGCCACGGAACATGGCCGCGCGGGCCTGGGTTTCGCGGTGTGGGGAGAACGCGTAGATCGGCACCGAAGAACGGATGCGCGACATGATCAACGGCGTGTAACCACTTTCGGTCAGGGCAATGATCGCCTTCACACCGGGGAAGTGGTTGGCGGTGTACATGGCCGCCAGCGCGATGCTTTGGTCGCAGCTTTCGAAGACCTTGCCAATGCGGTGGCTGGAGGTCTTGCTGGTCGGGTGCTTTTCAGCGCCGACACAGATGCGTGCCATCGCCTGCACGGCTTCCAGTGGGTACAGACCGGCAGCACTTTCCGCCGACAGCATCACGGCGTCGGTGTAGTCGAGCACGGCGTTGGCCACGTCGGACACTTCGGCGCGGGTCGGCATCGGGTTCTGGATCATCGACTCCATCATCTGGGTCGCGACGATCACTGCCTTGTTGTGGCGGCGTGCGTGCAGAATGATTTTCTTCTGAATGCCCACCAGCTCGGCGTCGCCGATTTCCACACCCAGGTCACCACGAGCCACCATCACCGCGTCGGACGCCTTGATCAGTGCATCGAGGGTGTCGTCGTCAGCCACGGCTTCGGCGCGTTCGATCTTCGCCACCAGCCAGGCAGTACCGCCGGCCTCGTCGCGCAGTTGACGGGCGTATTCCATGTCGGCGGCGTCACGCGGGAAGGACACGGCGAGGTAGTCGACTTCCATCTCGGCAGCGAGCTTGATGTCGGCCTTGTCTTTTTCGGTCAGGGCTGGAGCGGTCAAACCACCACCGCGACGGTTGATGCCTTTATGGTCGGACAGCGGACCGCCGATCAGCACGGTGCAGTTCAGTTCGGTGGCGGTGGCGGTATCCACGCGCATCACCACGCGGCCGTCGTCGAGCAGCAGCTCGTCGCCCACGCCGCAGTCTTTCACCAGGTCCGGGTAGTCGATCCCGACCACTTGCTGGTTGCCTTCGGTCAGAGGATGGCTGGTGGAGAAGGTGAATTGATCACCGATCTTCAGTTCGATCTTCTTGTTGGCGAATTTGGCGATACGGATTTTCGGGCCTTGCAGGTCGCCCAGCAGGGCGACGAAGCGGCCGTGCTTGGCAGCGAGGTCACGCACCAGCTTCGCCCGAGCCTTGTGCTCGTCGGGAGTGCCGTGGGAGAAGTTCAGGCGGGCGACGTCCAGGCCAGCCAGAATCAGCTGTTCGAGAACTTCCGGCGAGTTACTGGCCGGGCCAAGGGTGGCGACGATTTTGGTACGACGGACGGACATGCAAAGACTCCTGAGTTCAAGCGCTGAGTGAGGCTACTATCATCTTTGGGTGTAGTCATTGTTCGTTTGCACTACTTATTGGCTTTTATCTTTAAACGATCGTTACAGGCCGCCTGAAGATTTTGCACAACGGGTCGATACAGAGCTCAATACAGGAGAACCCCCATGCGATTCGCGCTCATTGCCGTCCTTGCCCTCAGTGTGACGGGCTGCGCCCGTTGGTCGATGAACCATCATTTGAATCTCGCCTACAGCGCCTACGATCGTGGCAATTGCGAGCAGGTCATACTCGAGCTTTCAAAAGTCGAACGCTCCAGCCGTGCGCGGCCTTATGTGTGGCCGGAAGTGTCGATGATGCGCGGTCAGTGCCTGGAAAAGCAGATGCTGTTTATCGATGCGGCGCAGACGTACCAGTACATCATCGAGACGTACCCGCACAGCGAATACGCCTACCGTGCCCGCGCGCGTCTGGAAACTTTGCAGAGCCAGGGACTTTACCCGCTGCGAAGCGCTGCGGCCGTGCGCCCGCCGTCGTACTGATCGCAGTTGTCATGCCGTGGCTGGCTCACTGGCGGTGGTGAGCTATAGTCCAAGAGATCGGGTTTAGAGCCTTGCCTCTGAATCCGAGGTCATTCCTGTGATCGGCAGGAGTAAGCGTCAGCGGTTGCATGGACTGTCGCACCGGGATCGGGGAGAGCGCGCCTTTACTTCTATCAATAAAGAAGAAGACCCGTTCCGAAGCATTAGTGCGGCCCTGCTTAAGGGTCTTGCTGGGCCATTTGCGCATGTTTACCAACCGCCGGATCCAGCGGCATCAACTGCCGTATTTCCTCAAAGTGTTCAACAGCATCACCGACAAACCCATCGGCTATCTCGGCAACGTGTCTGAAGAAGGGCTGATGCTGATCAGCCAGTTGCCCATGATGGTGGGCGTCGATTTTGACCTGCGTTTGAAAATCCCCTCCACCGAAGGCTGCCTGCAGTTCATCGACCTGACGGCGCGTTGCCTGTGGTGCCATGAAGACGAAACGCCGCAGCACTACGACGCCGGGTTCTACCTGCAACGGGCACCGCCGGAGTATCGGCAATTGGTGAAGGCGTTGAGGCAGTACTTCAGTTTTCAGCCGTTGCCGGCGTCTGCGTGACAACACCCCACAACCTGTAGCAGCTGGCGAAGCCTGCGTTCGGCGGCGAAGCCGTCGTGAATTCAGGCACCTCGGTGTATCAGGTACACCGTGAGCGCAGGTTTTACGACTGCTGCGCCCGAGCGCGGACCGGCCGACGCAGGCTGCGCCAGCTGCTACAGGGATTTTGTACTACGTCGTCCTGATCGCCCGCTCGTTATCCAGCGACCGCTCCACCAGCATCAACCCCAACTCACTCATCCGATAAATCGCCATCGCCAGATGCCGCGGTGTGTTGTCCAGGCTTTCAGCCAGGTCGAGCAGCAGAATGCTGACTGTTGAAAACGTTTCGTAGGTCTCGATGGTCAAGGCTTCGGGATTGGCGTCCGGGGCAAYGGTGAACATTTTCATGGCGCGGTCCTGGGAAGTGCGAAGGGATTCGACGTCGGGTTTGAGGTAATGGTCGAGCGCCTTGTCGGCGGCCGCGTGGAGCTTTCTTGAATCGAGGGTGGCGTAGGGGGAAACCGGGTCGGTTTCGGGGGGTGGATTGGGTGTTGGTTTGAACATATTCGCGATTCCGTTATGAGGGCTACCACCGTCTCGCGACTAAACGAGGGTGGCGGCTGTACGCAGGTTAGTCGACCGGGAGGAATCACGAAAAAACCGGCGCGCCCGAGGGCGCCCTGCGCACAGCCACCATTGAGTGCGGGGATGGGAATACCCGCCTAAATGAAGCTTATGCACCTTCGTGTTATCTACCCGGGCGACTAAACCCGATCGCTGATAGGCAGCGATGCGGATCAAGTTACGGGGCAGGGCCGAGGTGCACAAGCCGGCGGATTCTGGCGGATGTGTAGTCCATTGCGCAAGGCGCTGTAGTCACTTGCCGAAAGCCTGAAATATCAGGACGAGCTGGCCGGTGGCGGAGTTCACCACTTGTCGGAACTGTCATTTTTTACAGGTAGGCAAACTTTCGCGCGTTACGTAGAACGATGTTCATGAGTCATTCAATACGTATCAGCGAAGGGGCGGCATCATGTCAGACGAAGAAAAGGAACTATTCACTGATCCAACCGTTAATGACGGTGATTTCAACACTGTGCCTCAGTCAAACACCGAGATCGAAATTCCTGGCGACGTAGATGAATCGCTTCCGAAATTGATACTTGAAAATGATACTTATCGTGAGGACTCCGGTGTTATTCCCAGGATTAGATTTAAAATCCCGAACGTCCAATGGACGTATCACGTCTGGATTAGATACGAAAATGCTAACTATATTCAGCAATTGCTTAACGGAGAGGCATTCAGAGGTGATGATTGGAAGGAATTTATATATCCCGGAAAGTTTCCGGTGGGGGACGGTAAATATGTCACCCGATGGTCTCATCGGGTCTGGGAGTCCGTACATGGGTACAAGCAACTTAGAGTGTTGGCTGAGCCTGTTGTTGATGGAGGTGGAGCCGTTATATTAGTAGTTTCTGCTATTTCAGGGAGTGTAGGGGCCGGTAGTAGGGTGCGGATTGTGCGAGCGTCTGATAAGACGCCCTTGAGTATAGAGCAAACTGCTCCAGCCAGCGGAAGATGGACGCTGGACCTGCTGGGTACTTTAAGTTGGGGGGCGGACAGCATCGCTATTGAACAAAAGGTGGGGACCTCTCCGATTGTTTACTCTTCAGTTGAAAACCTAATCTTTCTCAAGGCTCCGGCTATTGATTATCCGGCTCAGAATGCTGTTGTGTCGGACAAAGGGGTAATTGTATTAAAAGGAAGAGGGGCTCCTGGTGAAGTAATAGAGATGTTAACGCCAGGGGGAGGTCATTTGTTTGGTGCCGCTACTGTTAGAGCGGATTTCAGTTGGGAGATGACATTCAACAAGAACGAACACCTCAACGGCGGCTCTATCGTAATGACAGCGAGGCACCGAAGAGCAGAAGGCAATAAGGCGTGGTCAGCYGATCGAACCTTCTTTCTTCTGGTCTCCCCCTCAATCAATACCCCCCCTGCAGTGGTAGATATGAACGTGACTATCACGGGGAAGGGGCATATTGGCATTGGCGGGCATACCGTAAGGGTATATCGCGATGGTGTAACAGGGAGTATCGGTAGCGGTAGCGTCGATTCCACCAGCGGCGCATGGTCTGCGGCTGTATTGTTGCCCCCTGGCCGCCAAGGAATTACGGCTTCGCAGTTTTATCTAACGGGGGAATCAGAGCGTGCAGACCCGGTTTATTTCCTTGTTCGACCACCCCAACCCACCATTACATCCAGTCTAAATGGGGAGACTGTCACGCTATCGGGTATCGGTTATAGCGGTTTCGATGTTCTGATAGATATTTATTTCGAGCACGGTGGCAGCGCTTATAAGGTAGTCCCTGTCACTTCAGGACCCTGGAGCTTGACTCTTCCACTCGATTTGTTGCCGGGTCCTTACA
>NZ_JBFULH010000048.1:0-19789 GCF_056400445.1 Pseudomonas sp. P5_B2
GCTTTTAACAGCTTCCATCTTGCTTTCACAAGACTCTCGGAAGTGGTGGGTGATGACGGGATCGAACCGCCGACATTCTGCTTGTAAGGCAGACGCTCTCCCAGCTGAGCTAATCACCCGTTTGCATCTCCGAGGCCGCGAAATTTACGCAGGTACCGAACCTAAGTCAATAGCAGGATTGAAGTTTTTTCAAAATCAGCTGCAAGGGGCAAGCTTCAAGCCACAAGTGGAAGCCGTCACGAGTGAAGCTGGCATAACACAGTCGCGCTTTTACTTGCAGCTTGAAGCCTGAAGCTGTTTCTCACTGCTCATAAATCATCTTCTTGGTCATGCCACCATCGACCACAAACTCCTGCCCCGTGACAAAACCGGCATTCTTCGACAGCAGCCACGCCACCATCGCCGCGACATCCTCGACCGTCCCCACCCTGCCCGCCGGATGCTGGGCATGATCGGCATCGGTCAGAGGCTCGGCACGTCGCACAGAAGGGTCTCGCGTGTCGATCCAGCCAGGGCTGACCGCATTCACACGTATTTCCGGCCCAAGGCTGATCGCCAATGCGTGAGTCAGCGCTAACAGACCGCCCTTGCTCGCCGCGTAAGCCTCTGTATCGGGCTCCGACTGCCCCGCGCGGGTCGAGGCCAGGTTGACGATTGCACCGCTGTGCGCTCGCAGGTACGGCGCGCAGTGCTTGGCCAACAGCATCGGCCCAMTGAGATTCACCGCCAACACGCGGTTCCAGTAGGCCAGATCGAGGCTTTCCAGCGTAATGTTGTGCGGATCGGCCACCGCCGCGTTGCACACCAGCGCATCCAGTCGCCCGAACTGCCCAAGAACCTCTGCAACACCCAGCGCCACCTGCCCTTCGTTCGAGACGTCCATGGCGATAAACCAGGCGTTGTCACCCAGCACCTTCGCCACCTTCGAACCGCGCACCCGATCCAGATCGCTCAGCACCACTTGCCAGCCTTCGCTGATCAACCAGGCCGCAATCCCCAACCCAATGCCGCGCGCCGCACCGGTGACCAGTGCAACACGACCATTGGCCCCGGCTGTCGGCGTGGACAACTCGATCACAAGGCCGCCAACCCGCGTGCCAGGTCGGCTTGCAGGTCAGCGACGTCTTCCAGGCCGACCGCAATGCGGATCAGGCTGTCACGAATACCTGCCGCTTCACGCTCTTGCGGTGCAAGACGACCGTGAGAGGTGGTGCTCGGATGGGTGATGGTGGTCTTGGTATCACCAAGATTGGCCGTGATCGAAATCAGGCGGGTCGCATCGATAAAGCGCCAGGCGCCCTCTTTGCCGCCCTTGACCTCGAAACTGACCACCGCTCCGAAACCTTTCTGCTGGCGCTGAGCCAGTTCGTGCTGCGGATGGCTTTTCAGGCCGGCGTAATGGACTTTTTCGATACCATCCTGCTGCTCCAGCCATTCGGCCAGTTGCTGGGCGTTGGCGCAATGCGCCTTCATCCGCAGGTTCAGGGTTTCGAGGCCCTTGAGGAAAATCCAGGCGTTGAACGGGCTGAGGGTTGGCCCGGCAGTGCGCAGGAAACCGACCACCTCTTTCATCTGTTCGCTGCGACCAGCCACGACACCACCCATGCAACGGCCCTGGCCATCGATGAATTTGGTTGCCGAATGCACGACGATGTCCGCACCCATTGTCAGCGGCTGCTGCAATGCCGGGGTGCAGAAGCAGTTGTCGACGACGAGCATCGCGCCTTTTACGTGCGCAATCTCCGCCAGCGCGGCGATGTCCACCAACTCAGCCAGCGGGTTCGATGGCGACTCGACAAAAAGCAATTTGGTGTTGGATTTGATCGCCGCATCCCAACCGGACAAGTCCGCCAGAGGTACGTAATCGACTTCGATGCCAAAGCGCTTGAAGTACTTTTCGAACAGGCTAATGGTCGAACCGAACACGCTGCGAGAAACCAGCACATGATCCCCGGCGCTGCACAGGCTCATCACCACCGCCATGATCGCGGCCATGCCGGTGGCAGTGGCCACGGCTTGCTCGGCACTTTCCAGAGCAGCAATACGCTCTTCGAACGCACGCACGGTCGGGTTTGTGTAGCGAGAGTAGACATTGCCCGGCACTTCACCGGCAAAGCGTGCCGCCGCGTCGGCAGCGGTACGGAATACGTAGCTGGAGGTGAAGAACATCGGATCACCGTGTTCGCCTTCCGGCGTGCGGTGCTGACCGGCGCGTACGGCCAGGGTATCGAACGCTACGCCTTCAAGGTCGCTGTCCAGCCGACCGGCATCCCAATCCTGACTCATGCTTTCACTCCTTGCCTTGCTTCTTGATATAGAGAGTCTTTAGTAGATACAAAACCGGCCCCTCAGGGCCGGTAGTTACTCAGTTGTTGTACAGATCGATGATCGCACTGACTGCCTGCGTCTTGACCTTGGAGGCATCGTTACGTGCCTGCTCGATCTTGTTCAGGTATGCCTCATCGACGTCGCCGGTGACGTAATGGCCATCGAACACCGCGCAATCGAACTTGTCGATCTTGATCTTGCCGCCACCGACCGCTTCAATCAAGTCAGGCAAGTCCTGATAGATCAACCAGTCAGCGCCGATCAGGTCGGCCACGTCCTGGGTCGAACGGTTGTGGGCGATCAGCTCGTGAGCGCTCGGCATGTCGATGCCGTAGACGTTCGGGTAACGAACGGCCGGTGCGGCGGAGCAGAAGTAGACGTTTTTGGCGCCGGCTTCGCGAGCCATCTGGATAATCTGCTTGCAGGTCGTGCCGCGAACGATCGAGTCGTCCACCAGCATGACGTTCTTGCCACGGAATTCCAGCTCGATCGCGTTGAGCTTCTGGCGTACGGATTTTTTCCGTGCAGCCTGGCCCGGCATGATGAAGGTCCGGCCGATGTAGCGGTTCTTCACGAAACCTTCGCGGAACTTGACGCCCAAGTGGTTGGCCAGCTCCAGGGCCGCGGTGCGGCTGGTGTCGGGGATCGGGATGACCACGTCGATGTCGTGATCAGGACGCTCACGCAGGATCTTCTCGGCGAGTTTCTCGCCCATGCGCAGACGGGCCTTGTAGACCGAAACACCGTCGATGATCGAGTCCGGACGCGCCAGGTAGACGTGTTCGAAGATGCACGGGGTCAGGGACGGGTTGGTCGCGCATTGACGGGTGTGCAGCTTGCCGTCTTCAGTGATGTAGACCGCTTCGCCTGGTGCCAGGTCGCGAATCAGGGTGAAACCGAGCACGTCCAGGGAGACGCTTTCGGAGGCGATCATGTACTCGACGCCTTCGTCGGTGTGACGCTGACCGAAGACAATCGGGCGGATGCCGTGCGGGTCGCGGAAACCGACGATGCCGTAACCGGTCACCATTGCCACGACTGCGTAGCCGCCGACGCAACGGGCGTGCACGTCAGTAACAGCGGCGAAAACGTCTTCTTCGGTTGGCTGCAACTTGCCGCGCTGGGCCAGTTCGTGAGCGAACACGTTCAGCAGGACTTCCGAATCGGAGTTGGTGTTGACGTGACGAAGGTCAGATTCGTAAATCTCCTTGGCCAGCTGTTCAACGTTGGTCAGGTTACCGTTGTGCGCCAACGTGATGCCGTACGGCGAGTTGACGTAAAACGGTTGAGCTTCGGCCGAGGTCGAGCTGCCTGCGGTCGGGTAACGCACATGGCCAATGCCCATGTGGCCGACCAGGCGCTGCATGTGACGCTGATGGAACACGTCACGCACCAGTCCGTTGTCCTTGCGCAGGAATAACCGGCCATCATGGCTGGTCACGATACCGGCAGCGTCCTGGCCGCGGTGCTGGAGCACGGTTAGCGCGTCATACAGCGCCTGATTGACGTTCGACTTACCGACGATACCGACGATGCCACACATGCGACGCAACCCCTACTTAATGGATCTGAACTGAACAACACTCACTGAGGCGTTTTGGCCATCGGCAAGAGTTGCTCCTTGAACGGTATCTCAGCGGGTACGCTGATACCGCTGGCAAGCCACTGACTGCTCCACCCGAGAATCAGGTTTTTGGACCAGTCTGCAACCAATAGAAATTTTGGCACGAGCTGTGACTCTTTCCACCACCCGTCCTGCTGTACCGGCCCCAGGCTCAACAGCCCGACCGCCACGACCACCAGCAACACGCCACGCGCTGCACCGAAGGCCATGCCGAGGAATCGATCGGTCCCGGAAAGCCCGGTGACGCGAACCAATTCGCCGATAAGATAATTGACCATTGCGCCTACGATTAACGTGGCGACAAACATGATTGCACAGCCCGTGATCACACGAGCCGACGGCGTTTGGATGTATCCGGCGAGGTACTCGGACAATGAACCACCGAACATCCAGGCAACGGCTCCTGCAATGATCCAGGTCACCAGCGACAGCGCTTCTTTGACGAAGCCTCGGCTCAGACTGATCAATGCGGAGATGGCGACGATTGCAACGATCGCCCAGTCAACCCAGGTAAATGGCACAGTGCAGCCTACAGACGGATAAGGCGGCGCATTTTAGCAGAGCCCATGCTGATCGGTAAGCGGCGATTGTCAGTGCATTTCAAATCGGGGCGATAGTTTTTAACCGCGTTCGGGCTGGAAGCGCACGACAAACCCCTTGAGGTTATGTTGGCGACTCAACAAGTCGCGCAAACGATCGGCTTCGGCACGCTCGATCAGTGGTCCGACGAACACCCGATTCTTGCCATCGGCCGAGCGGATATAGGCGTTATAGCCTTGGCTACGCAGGGTTTTCTGCAAGCTTTCCGCGCTTTGGCGATTCGACAGGCTGGCCACTTGAATCGACCAGCTGATCGACAGGCCATTGGCATCGATGCGACTTTGCGTGGTATCCGGCCTGGCTGGTGCAGCCGCGATTGGCTGAGTGGGCGGCGTCGTAGACTTGGCAGTTGGCGCAGGTGCCGTGACAACCGGTTTGGCGACAGGCGCCGGAGTCACAGGTACAGCCGGCGCAATGGGCGCCAATGGCGCTTCCTGCTGAGCGATTTCATCATCGCTCGGCACAGGCTCTTGAGGCAGCGCCTGCGGCTCAGGCACCGCTACTGGCTCGACCTGCACTTGCGGCAGCTCCGGCGCATGCGGCATCGCCGGTGCATCGACCGTCACCTGACGCTGCTCATCCTGACGGGAAAACAGCATCGGCAGGAAAATCACCGCCAGCGCTACCAGCACGAGCGCGCCGACCATGCGTTGTTTGTAGGCCTTATCCAGCAATGCCATTTGCCGCTTCCTCCGTGGAGCGCCGGGCCAACCAATCAAGGGCCTCGGCGACACAATAAAATGAACCGAACAACAGTATCTCGTCGTCGCTCGTCGCCAGCGCGCTCTGCCCTTCCAGGGCTGCCGCCACGCTGTCATAGGACGTTACCGACGCGCCAAGGTTCTGCAAAGCAGCCTGCAAATCGGCAACCGGGCGCGCGCGAGGCGAGTCCAGCGGCGCGACCGCCCAATGCTGGACACTAGCACTCAATTCACCGACAACACCATCCAGATCCTTGTCAGCCAGCAAACCGAACACCGCCAGACGCTTGCCGGTCGGCGGACGACTGGCCAAGCGGCGAGCCAGGTACTCGGCTGCATGCGGGTTATGGCCCACGTCCAGTAACAGGTTCAGGCGCTTGCCCTGCCAGTCGAACTGACGACGGTCGAGACGCCCCACCACCCGCGTCGATTTCAGCGCATCAATAATCTGTGCATCCACCCACGGCAACCCGAGCAGCAGATAGGCCTGCAGGGCCAACGCGGCGTTTTCCATCGGCAGATCGAGCAACGGCAAATCGTGCAACTCGACCACTCGCCCTTGAGCATCAAGCCCGCGCCATTGCCAATTGTGATCAGTCACGCCGAGATCGAAATCGCGGCCGCGCAGGAAAAACGGGCAAGCCAGCTCGCGCGTCTTGTCCAGCAGCGGCTGTGGGGGATTCAGATCACCACAGAGCGCAGGCGCGCCCTGACGGAAGATGCCGGCCTTTTCAAAGGCCACAGACTCACGGGTATCACCCAGATAATCCGCATGATCGACGCCAATGCTGGTGACCAGCGCCATGTCGGCATCTACCACATTGACCGTATCCAGGCGCCCGCCCAGACCGACTTCCAACACCACGGCATCGAGACCGGCTTGCTGAAACAGCCAGAACGCCGCCAGGGTGCCCATTTCGAAATAGGTCAGGGACGTATTGCCACGACCGGCCTCGACTGCGGCGAAGGCTTCGCACAACGCGGCGTCCGTGGCTTCGACACCGTTGACCTGCACCCGCTCGTTGTAACGCAGCAGATGCGGAGAATTGTAGACACCGACGTTCAGGCCCTGCGCCCGCAGCAACGAAGCCACGAATGCGCAGGTTGAACCCTTGCCGTTGGTGCCGGTGACCGTGATCACCCTGGGCGCCGGCTTGCCCAGCCCCATGCGGGACGCTACCTGCTGCGAACGCTCCAGGCCCATGTCGATGGCCGAAGGGTGCAACTGCTCAAGGTAGGCGAGCCACTCGCCAAGGGTGCGCTCGGTCATACGTTCGCAGGTACCGGCGGAACCACGATCGGCTCGATTGGCGCAGCAACGAATGTCGGCGTCGGCAGCCCCATCATTTGTGCCAGCAGATTGCCCAGACGCGGACGCAGCTCCTGACGGTGAATGATCATGTCGATGGCACCGTGTTCCAGCAAGAATTCACTGCGCTGGAAGCCTTCCGGCAGCTTTTCACGCACGGTTTGCTCGATCACGCGCGGGCCAGCGAAGCCGATCAGGGCTTTTGGCTCACCGACGATGACATCACCGAGCATCGCCAGGCTGGCGGAAACGCCGCCGTAGACCGGGTCGGTCAACACCGAGATGAACGGAATGCCTTCTTCACGCAGACGCGCCAGCACCGCCGAGGTCTTGGCCATTTGCATCAGGGAGATCAGGGCTTCCTGCATCCGCGCGCCACCGGAAGCGGCGAAGCAGATCATCGGGCATTTCTTTTCCAGCGCGTAATTGGCAGCGCGAACAAAACGCTCACCAACGATGGCACCCATCGAACCACCCATGAAGGAAAATTCGAAGGCTGCCACCACAACCGGCATACCCAACAAGGTGCCAGTCATGGAGATCAGTGCGTCTTTTTCGCCGGTCTGCTTCTGGGCAGCGGTCAGGCGATCCTTGTACTTTTTGCCGTCACGGAATTTCAGACGGTCAACCGGCTCCAGGTCCGCGCCCAGTTCGGCACGACCTTCAGCGTCGAGGAAGATATCAATGCGGGCGCGGGCGCCGATACGCATGTGGTGGTTGCACTTCGGGCAAACATCCAGGGTCTTTTCCAGCTCCGGACGGTACAGCACAGCCTCGCAAGACGGGCATTTGTGCCACAGACCTTCAGGCACCGAGCTCTTCTTGACCTCGGAACGCATGATCGAAGGGATCAGTTTGTCTACTAACCAGTTGCTCATGCTTTCTTTCTCCAGTACCGGCGGCCCGAACGCTCTGGTTCGCAGCCCCGCGTATGCCCTTGAGCTAAATTCATATATGTGGCGATGATCGTTCGGGTGGCCGGGTCAGTGAAAGCGACCTGCGTACAACCCGTAAATCCTCAGCCATGCCTGCTTTGTGCAGGTGCACCTCTTGTGTACACAGCAGTGGACGGCGGCAGTCTGCCAGCCGTCACATCATCGGTTGGTTCAAAAAATCGCAGCCTCGTTTCACTCGACCGCTCCCACAACCGCCTTGATGAACGCCTGAATCTTCGCGTGATCCTTGATGCCCTTGCTCGCCTCGACCCCGCCGCTGACATCCACCGCATAAGGCCGAACCCGGGCAATCGCGCCGGCGACGTTATCGGGGGTCAAACCGCCCGCCAGAATGATCGGCTTGCTCAGGCCTTGCGGTATCAGAGACCAGTCAAATGCTTCACCCGTTCCGCCCGGCACACCTTCAACGTAGGCGTCGAGCAGGATACCGCTGGCGCTGGGGAACGCATCGCAGGCTGCGGCGATATCGTCACCCGCCTTGACCCGTAGCGCCTTGATGTACGGACGATGCCAGCCTTCACACTCGGAGGCCGTTTCGTCACCATGGAACTGCAACAGGTCCAGCGGCACGGCATCGAGCAACTCGCCCAGCTCGCAACGACTGGCGTTGACGAACAATCCCACGGTGGTGACAAACGGCGGCAGCGCCTTGATGATGTCGCGCGCCTGTTGGAACGTCACGGCCCGGGGGCTTTTGGCGTAAAACACAAATCCGATCGCATCGGCCCCAGCCTCGACCGCCGCCAACGCATCTTCTATGCGGGTGATCCCGCAAATCTTGCTGCGAACGGCAGACATGTCGATAAATCCTCAGGGCAATTCCGGGAAAGTCCCGGATGGTAACAAATGCGTTCGAGGGCGTCAGCCGTCAAGTTCCGTGAAACCGGTCAGGAAGTGTGGGCCAATGTAACGCTCGGGCAATTGGAATTCATCCCGATACTCGACTTGAACCAGATACAGGCCGAACGGATGCGCCGTCACTCCGCCGGAACGGCGAATGCGGCTCTCCAACACTTCCTTCATCCACTCCACCGGACGCTCGCCGGTACCGATGGTCATCAGCACGCCCGCAATGTTGCGCACCATGTGGTGCAGGAACGCACTGGCGCGGATGTCCAGCACGATCATCTTGCCGTGACGCGTGACCCGCAGGTGATGCAGTTCCTTGATCGGCGACTTGGCCTGGCACTGCCCGGCACGGAACGCACTGAAATCATGGGTACCCACCAGGTACTGCGCCGCTTCGGCCATGCGCTCGACGTCCAGCGGGCGGTGATTCCAGGTGATTTCTTCGTTGAGGTGCGCCGGACGGATCTGATCGTTGTAGATCACATAGCGGTAGCGCCGTGCGATGGCTTTGAACCGTGCATGAAAATGCGCCGGCATGACCTTGGCCCAGCTGACGCTGACGTCGTGCGGCAAATTGATATTGGCGCCCATGACCCAGGCCTTCATCGAACGCTCGACCTGCGTGTCGAAATGCACTACTTGACCACACGCATGCACACCAGCGTCCGTTCGTCCGGCGCACAGCAACGACACCGGTGAATCGGCGACTTTGGACAAGGCTTTCTCAAGGGTTTCCTGCACCGTGAGCACGCCGGAGGCCTGGCGTTGCCAGCCACGATAGCGCGAGCCTTTGTATTCAACGCCCAATGCGATCCGGAAAAAGCCATCGGCCGCCAGTTCGGCAGCCGGATTATCTATATTTGCCAAGGGGTGACAGCCTGCTGATGTGCGCAAAGGCGGGCATTATAAGGCTGCTGGACCGGGACGCCAGAGGCGTGTGTTTTTTGTTTATTGGCCTCAACATCCCTGTTGGCTGTGATGGACTCATCGCGAGCAGGCTCGCTCCCACATTGAAATACATCCCCCTGCGGGAGTGAGCCTGCTCGCAATAGCCATAGACCCAACACCGCTGACCCACCGCGATAACAAAAACGGCAGCCTCAATGGGCTGCCGTTTTATTTACTGCTGATTGATCACTCAAGCCAGATGCGAAAGCATTTCCTTGGCTTCGCTCCTCTGCCCGACATCGCCCTCGGTCAGCACCTCATTGAGGATGTCCCGTGCGCCGTCGCTGTCGCCCATGTCGATATAGGCCTGGGCCAGATCGAGCTTGGTAGCGACCTCATCCGTACCGGAGAGGAAGTCGAAGTCCGGCTCGTCAGCCGCCGAGGCCATGGCATCTTCTGCGGTAAAGCTTGGCTCGCCAATGCTCGGGGACAAACGATCCAGCTCGGCGTCGACCTCACCCGGTTCAAACTCAAAGGACTCTGGAATGTCAGCGGCACGAGGCTCCGCCGGTATCGCATCCATTTCATCAGCCAGCGACAAATCAAAATCGGCAGGCAGCTCCAGATCGTCTTGCGGCACTTGCGGCACGACAGGCAAATCCTTCACGCCTTCGTCCAACTCCAGCAAGAAGTCGTCTTCAGCGAGGATGGCCGGCGACGGATCTGCGCCCAGATCCATGTCCAGATCGAAATCYGACAGGTCGTCGAGGTTTTCCTTGATTGCGGTTTGCTGCTGCAATACCGATTCAAAGCTCAAATCGTCATCCAGCGGAAACTCGTCCAGCTCAGTCAAAGCGTCTGCTTCTGGCGCAACCGCAGCAGGTGAAGCGGCTTCCAGGTCGTCCAGGCTCAAGTCAAAAGCGCTGTCGAATTCATCATCGGCAGGTGCCGGAGCTGGAGCTTGCGGCTCGTCCAGCAGCAGGTCTTTGACGTACTGAGCGTCCAGTTCTGCAGCGATGGCCGCTGCGGCCAGACCACTTGCGGCGACCACGGCCATGGCCGGGAAGCGTGCCTTGAGTTTTTCAACCTGGGCGAAGTTGTCGCCGTTGGCGACCAGTTGGCGTTCCTGGCCCACGAACGCATCACGGTCGCCCTGTTGACCGTAAACCTCCATAAGCTTCAAACGCAGCTCACTGCGCTGCGGTTCTTGCTTGATGCCGTCTTCCAACAAGGTGGCAGCCTGGCTCAGGCGACCGGCGGTGATGTGCGACTGCGCCCTGCTCAGCACATCCTCATCACGCTCGGCGGCAGGCGATACCAGCGGTGCCGCTATTGGCGCAGTTACCACAACCGGCGCAATCACTGGCTCTGGCTCTGGCGTTGGAGCGGGGGTCGGTGCAGTGGCGAGTTTTGCGCTCGGTGGCGCAACATCCAGGTCGTCGAAGCTGCTTTGCGACAGGTCGCTGTCAAAGGATAGATCCTGCCCTTCTGACAGGGCACGGGCCATGCGCAGATGTTTCTCGGCTTCTTGCTGAGCTTTGCGGCGACGTGCCAGCAACAGCAGCAAGAGCGCCAGAACCACCGCACCGCCACCTATCAGTCCCAACAGGAATGGATTGGTCAGCAGCTCGTTGAATTTCTGGTTGTCGGAGACAGCCGGTGCTGGCTCGGTTGTCGGTTCGGCAGGAGCAGCTTCTGGCGCAGCTGCTGCCGGAGCCGGTGCTACTTCAGCCGGAGTTGTCGCAGGGCTGGTTGCCAACTCAGCCGATAGGGCCGGAGCAGCCGTTTCAGCAGATGCATCCGCAGCACCTTCGGCCTGCAACTTGGCCAATTGATTGTTCTTCAGCTCGATCAGGCGTTGCAGCTTGTCCATCTGACTTTGCAGATCAGTCATGCGGCTTTTCAGTTCAGCGTTGTCACGACGGGTCGTGTCGAGGCTTTCCTGGGTGACGGCCAGCTTGTTGCCCAGGTTTTTGGCATCGCCCGCTGCGCCCTTACCACCCGCCTTGCCCGATTCGGCAGAAACCAGGCTCAGCTTGTCCTGGGTGGCTTGTGCAGTAGCGGTGTCAGCGTTGCCACGATTGGTGGCATCGAGTTGTTGCTGGCCGGTGCCGGGCTTCGCCACATAACGACGACCCTGGCGCCAAGCAGTGTTCTGCGCGGACACTTCAGCGATTGCCTTGGGATGCGGCAGGCTGGTGGTTTGCGCCTGATCCGGCAGACGCAGAACCTGACCGGTTTTCAGGCGGTTGATGTTGCCGTCGATAAAGGCATCCGGATTCAATGCCTGGATGGCCAGCATGGTTTGCTGAATCGAGCCACCGTTGCGCGCCTTCGCGGCGATTTCCCACAGAGTATCGCGCGGTGCGGTGGTGTGCTGAGCCGGCTGGGTGGCACCGGTCACGGGGGCCGTGACGGCCTGAGTCGGCGCAGGCTGCGCAGCCGCTTCAGCGGTCTGCGGCGAGAATTTGGACGGATCGAGCAGCACGCTGTAATCGCGCAACAGGCGACCGTTTGGCCACATCACTTGAACCAGGAATTTCACCATGGGTTCGGACAGTGGTTTGCTGGAAGTCACACGCAGGATGCTTTTACCACTGGCGTTGAGCACCGGCGTAAAGGTCAGGTCATTGAGAAATGCCTGGCGATCAACGCCGGCCTTGGCAAAGTCTTCGGGTGAGGCCAKGCTCGGCACGACTTCGGCAGCCGTAAGGTCCTTGACATCAAGCAGCTCGATTTCCGCCACTAAAGGTTGGTTCAGCGTCGACTTCAGGGTCAATTCCCCGAGCCCGAGGGCATGTGCCATGCCGGAGGACAGCGCCGAGGCGGCCGCAATTGCTAACACCAGTTTGCGAACTTGAACCATAGCCTCATCCTTTGTTTGAACATTCCTCGGCCAGCGAGAAGGTCTTGATAGTCGCTGCCGTAAGGCATTGCGCGCGGCATCGACGTGTCATTGCGCGCGATTATTTCTTGCAGTACCTCGCAAAGCCCCGCTGGGCGGCTTTCTTGCAGCACTGCGGCCAAGCCTGACGCTCGGCTGAAAACATTGTGCGAATTGTTGCCAATTATCTTTTACAGCAGGTCTTTTATCAACAATTCAGCCACTTGCACAGCATTGAGCGCCGCGCCTTTGCGTACGTTATCTGACGTCAGCCACACATTAAGTTCCGACAGGTCGTCGATACCGCTGCGAACCCGACCAACGTACACCACGTCCTGCCCCACCGCATCGCCCACCGCGGTCGGATAATCGCCGGCCTCGACCAGTTCAATACCGGGCGCATCTTCCAGCGCCGCGTTGACTTTCGCCAGGTCGACAGCGCTCGCTGACTGCAAGGTCACACTAAAGCTATCGCCAAAAAACACCGGGGCTTGAATGCAAGTGACGGAAATCTTTAATGACGGCAACGCCAACACCTGCCGCAGCTCGCGCACCAAGCGTTTTTCCAGCAGCGTATGGCCTTGCTCATCCGGCTTGCCGACCTGAGCCAGCAGGTTGAACGCCATTTGCCGATCAAAGAACGTCGGCTCCAGAGGACGCACGTTCAGCAGCTCGGCGGTTTGCCGGGCCAGCTCCGTCACCGCTTCGCGACCTTGGGCGGAGACCGCCAGGCTGGCGGTCACGTTGACCCGTTGCAGATCGATCACCCCAAGCAACGGCGCCAGCACCACGGCCAAGGTGGTGGCTGACGGGCTCGGGCTGCTGACCTGGAAGGGTTTTTTCAATCCCGCCAACACCTCGGCATTGGCTTCCGGTACCACTTGCGGTGCCTGATCAGCCGACAAAGCACCAGACAAGTCGATCAACGAGCAACCGGCGGCGCTGGCGCGCGAGGCGAAACTGAGGGTCACCGCCGGGCCAGCCGCGAAAAACACCAACTGGACCTTGCTGAAATCGAACTCATCGACTTCCCGCACCCGCACATTCTTGCCGCGAAACGGCACCGAATGCCCGGCCGACTCGCTGCTCGCCAGCAAATGCAGGTTGGCGACCGGAAAATCGCGCTCTTCAAGAATCTGCACCAGCGTTTCGCCGACAGTTCCGGTGGCGCCGATCACGGCGATATCAAAGGACTGGCTCATGGTTCTACCTCAGGCGAAACGGGGGAGCGGCACTTTACCGGGTGGGTGGCGTGCAGGCAATTCGCACCTCCCCTGATCATTCCCACGCTCCGCGTGGGAATGCATCCCCTGACGCTCTGCGTCACATAAAGAACCGGGACGCGGAGCGTCCCAGGCGGCATTCCCACGCAGAACGTGGGAACGATCGGAGGAATAAAAAAACCCGCACCTCTTTCAAGGCGCGGGCTCTTTTATTGCTTCAACCAATCAACGCTCAAGCAGAATCCGCAGCATGCGACGCAGCGGTTCGGCCGCGCCCCACAGCAGTTGGTCGCCGACGGTGAAGGCACCGAGGAATTGCGAACCCATGTTCAGCTTGCGCAGACGGCCAACCGGCACGTTCAGGGTGCCGGTGACCTTGGTCGGGCTCAGCTCCTGCATGCTGATGTCGCGGTTGTTCGGTACCAGTTTCACCCAAGGGTTGTGCTGGCTGATCAACCCTTCGATATCGGCGATCGGCACGTCTTTGTTCAATTTGATGGTCAGTGCCTGGCTGTGGCAGCGCATGGCGCCGATGCGCACGCAGATGCCGTCGACCGGGATCGGGCTCTTGAAGCGACCGAGGATCTTGTTGGTCTCGGCCTGGGCCTTCCACTCTTCGCGGCTTTGACCGTTCGGCAGTTCCTTGTCGATCCATGGGATCAGGCTGCCGGCCAGCGGTACACCGAAGTTTTCGGTCGGGTACGCTTCACTGCGCATGGCCTCGGCCACACGACGGTCGATGTCGAGGATGGCGCTGGCCGGGTCAGCCAGTTGATCGGCGACAGCTGCGTGGGTCGCGCCCATTTGCTTGATCAGTTCACGCATGTTCTGCGCGCCCGCACCGGAGGCCGCCTGATAGGTCATGGCGCTCATCCACTCGACCAGACCGGCTTCGAACAGACCGCCCAGGCCCATCAGCATCAGGCTGACGGTGCAGTTGCCGCCGATGTAGTTCTTGGTGCCGGCATCCAGCTGCTGGTCGATGACCTTGCGGTTGACCGGGTCCAGGACGATGACTGCGTCATCCTGCATGCGCAGGCTGGAAGCAGCGTCGATCCAGTAACCCTGCCAGCCGGCTTCGCGCAGCTTGGGGAATACTTCGCTGGTGTAGTCGCCACCCTGGCAGGTCAGAATCACGTCGAGGGTTTTCAGCTCTTCAATGCTGTAAGCGTCCTTGAGCGGAGCAATGTCCTTGCCCACGGACGGGCCTTGGCCACCGACATTGGAAGTGGTGAAAAACACCGGCTCAATAAGATCGAAATCCTGCTCTTCCAGCATCCGCTGCATGAGCACGGAACCGACCATACCGCGCCAACCGATCAGACCTACACGTTTCATCGCAACTACACCTTCTTAAAAAAGTGGGCCGCTGCTTTCGAAGTTGAAAGTGGCAGCGGGCCCGAGAGATTACAGATTCCGCAGCGCCGCGACTACTGCGTCGCCCATTTCTTGCGTACCGACTTTAGTGCAACCCGTCGACCAAATATCGCCCGTGCGCAGGCCCTGGTCCAGCACCAGGCTCACGGCTTTCTCGATGGCATCGGCCGCAGCCTGCTGGTTGAAGCTGTAACGCAGCATCATCGACACCGACAAAATGGTCGCCAGCGGGTTGGCAATGCCCTTGCCAGCGATGTCCGGGGCCGAACCATGGCATGGCTCGTACATGCCCTTGTTGTTGGTGTCCAGGGACGCCGACGGCAGCATGCCGATGGAACCGGTGAGCATCGAGGCCTGGTCGGACAGGATATCGCCGAACATGTTGTCGGTGACGATCACGTCAAACTGCTTCGGTGCACGCACCAGCTGCATGGCGGCGTTGTCGACGTACATGTGACTCAGTTCGACTTGCGGGTAATCCTTGGCCACTTCCTCGACGATTTCACGCCACAGCTGGCTGGACGCCAACACGTTAGCCTTGTCCACCGAGCACAGCTTCTTGCCGCGCACCATGGCCATGTCGAAACCGACGCGGGCAATGCGGCGGATTTCGCTCTCGCTGTATGGCAGGGTGTCGTAGGACTGACGCTCGCCGTTTTCCAGGGTTCGGGTGCCGCGTGGCGCGCCGAAGTAGATACCGCCGGTCAGTTCGCGAACGATCAGGATGTCCAGGCCAGCCACGATTTCCGGTTTCAGGCTCGAAGCCTCGGCCAGTTGCGGGTACAGGATCGCCGGACGCAGGTTGCCGAACAGGCCCAGTTGCGCACGGATTTTCAGCAGACCGCGTTCAGGGCGGATGTCACGCTCGATGGTGTCCCATTTCGGGCCGCCCACGGCGCCCAGCAGCACAGCGTCGGCTGCGCGGGCACGCTCCAGGGTTTCGTCGGCCAATGGCACGCCGTGCTTGTCGATGGCCGCGCCGCCGATCACGTCGTGGCTCAGTTCGAAGCCCAGGCTGTACTTGTCGCTGGCCAGTTCCAGCACCTTGACCGCTTCGGCCATGATTTCCGGGCCAATACCGTCACCTGGGAGAATCAGAATCTGCTTGCTCATGCTTTCCTCGTGTCATCAGTCGGTGCGCCCTTGGCGCACCCGGAAAAATTCTATCGCCCGGAGCTTATCGTTCTGCAATCAGCACCAGCACATCGGTACTGAACGAGCCGTCGGCCTCAATCTCGAAATATTCGCGTACTTCATTGCCCATCGACTGCTGCAACTCGCGGATGGCCGCACGCATCACTTCAGGTGTACGCATACGCTCAACCCAGCTGTTGTACTCCAGACGCAGCCGTTGACGCGTGGTGCTGCGGGTATGCAACCCCGCTTCACTGACCTGACGCAACCACTCGCCGGCGGAATAATCGCGCACATGGCTGGTGTCGCGCAGCACTTCGACGCTTTGCAGGTAAGTGTCGAACAACGGACTGCCCGGTGACAACACATCGACGAACGCCGCCACGCCACCCGGCTTCAGCACTCGACGAACTTCCCGCAGCGCCAGGCCGAGATCGCTCCAATGGTGCGCCGAATAACGGCTGAACACGAAGTCAAACTCGCCATCGGCGAATGGCAGGCGCTCGGCGGCACCGAGGACCGTCGATACGTTGCCCAAGCCACGATCAACGGCAGCACCGGCGACCACGTCGAGCATCTGTTGGGACAGATCGTAGGCCACCACTTCCTTGACCAGCGAGGCCACATGAAAACTCACATGGCCGGCGCCGCAGCCCAGGTCCAGTACTCGAGCATCGCCCTGCCCGGCCAGTTCGGCCTGTAGCAGCGCAAATTCGGTGCCTTGAGCGTGAACGGCGCTGCTCAGATAGGCCGCGGCCTGTTCACCGAATTGCTTTTGGACGACCTGGGTGTGCTGGGCGGTGCTGGTCATGGGGACTTCCTTTTGGGGGGTGAGCCTTGTGGTGTCTGTTCTGCCGTCTTCGCAAACAAGCCCGCTCCCACATTGATAGCGTGAGCTCCGAAGATCAAATGTGGGAGCGGGCTTGCTCGCGAAGAGGCCGGCCCTACCTATATCAATTTCGGATCAATCAAGCGTCGCGAAACAACCAAGGCTGGCTCGCACGGTGCTTGGCCTCAAACGTTGCAATCGCCTCATGGTCCATCAACGTCAGGCCGATATCGTCCAGACCGTTCAGCAGGCAATGCTTGCGAAAGGCATCAATTTCAAAGTGATGCACCTTGCCGTCCGGGCGGGTCACGGTCTGGGCTTGCAGATCAACCTGCAACTGATAGCCAGGATTCGCTTCAACCTGCTGGAACAGCTCATCCACTTCAGCGTCGCTCAAGATGATCGGCAGCAAGCCGTTCTTGAAGCTGTTGTTGAAGAAGATATCGGCGTAGCTCGGCGCGATGATGCTGCGGAAACCGTATTCTTCCAGCGCCCATGGCGCGTGCTCACGGCTGGAGCCGCAACCGAAGTTCTCGCGGGCCAGCAACACGCTGGCGCCTTGATAACGTTCGGCATTGAGGACGAAGTCCTTGTTCAGCGGACGTTTGGAGTTGTCCTGATACGGCTGCCCCACGTCCAGATAACGCCATTCATCGAACAGGTTCGGGCCGAAACCGGTGCGCTTGATCGACTTCAAAAACTGCTTCGGAATGATCTGATCGGTATCGACGTTGGCACGATCCAAAGGCGCGACAAGACCAGTGTGCTGGGTAAAAGCTTTCATGCTGCGCTCCTTTAGATCAATTCACGGACGTCGATGAAACGACCGTTTACAGCAGCGGCGGCGGCCATCGCCGGGCTGACGAGGTGAGTGCGACCACCGGCGCCCTGACGGCCTTCGAAGTTGCGGTTGGAAGTCGAAGCGCAATGCTCGCCCGACTCCAAACGGTCCGGGTTCATCGCCAGGCACATCGAGCAACCCGGCTCACGCCATTCAAAACCGGCCTCGAGGAAAATCTTGTCCAGCCCTTCTGCTTCGGCCTGCGCCTTCACCAGACCCGAGCCCGGCACGACGATGGCCTGCTTGATGGTCGACGCGACTTTGCGGCCCTTGGCGATCACGGCAGCGGCGCGCAAGTCTTCAATCCGCGAGTTGGTGCAGGAGCCGATAAACACGCGATCGAGCTGAATGTCGGTGATCGCCTGATTGGCGGTCAAACCCATGTACTTCAAGGCGCGCACGATCGAGTCACGTTTGACCAGGTCCATTTCTTTCGCAGGATCCGGAACGTTCTGATCGACCGCCAACACCATCTCAGGCGAAGTACCCCAGCTGACTTGCGGCTTGATCTGGGTAGCGTCGAGTTCAACGATGGTGTCGAACGTGGCGTCCTTATCCGACACCAGGTCTTTCCACGCTTCGACGGCCAAGTCCCATTCCGCGCCTTTCGGGGCGAATGGACGGCCCTTCACATAGGCCACGGTTTTTTCGTCCGCCGCCACCAGGCCTACGCGAGCGCCGGCCTCGATGGACATATTGCAGATGGTCATGCGGCCTTCAACCGACAAGTCACGAATCGCGCTACCGGCGAATTCAATGGCATGGCCGTTACCGCCAGCGGTGCCGATTTTGCCGATCACGGCGAGGACGATGTCCTTGGCCGTCACGCCGAACGGCAATTGGCCTTCGACCGACACCAGCATATTCTTCATTTTCTGGGCGACCAGGCACTGAGTGGCGAGCACGTGCTCGACCTCGGAAGTACCGATACCGTGAGCCAGGGCACCGAACGCACCGTGGGTTGAGGTATGGGAGTCGCCGCAGACCACGGTCATGCCCGGCAAGGTTGCGCCCTGTTCCGGGCCGATGACGTGGACGATGCCTTGGCGAATGTCGTTCATCTTGAATTCGACAATGCCGTATTCATCACAGTTGTCGTCGAGGGTCTGAACCTGCAAACGCGAGACCTGATCGACAATGGCTTCGATGCCGCCCTTGCGCTCCGGTGTGGTCGGTACGTTGTGGTCCGGGGTCGCGATGTTGGCATCGATGCGCCAAGGCTTGCGCCCGGCCAGACGCAGGCCTTCAAAGGCTTGCGGCGAGGTCACTTCGTGGATGATGTGACGATCGATATAAATCAACGCCGAGCCATCGTCGCGCTGTTTGACCAAGTGCGAATCCCAGAGCTTGTCGTAGAGCGTTTTGCCGGCCATCAGACGGTTCCTCATCAGCTTGTTTCTATGCCCTGGGCTTTGAGCAATTCAATAACCCCTTGGCTTGTGAGGTCGATCCTAGGGSGTTACATTAAATAACTCAAATTCATATTTTTTATGCTTTGGATAACCAACTGGAATACAACGATGGATCTTGCCAACCTCAATGCCTTTATCGCGATTGCCGAGAGCGGGAGCTTCTCCGGCGCCGGCGAACGGCTGCACCTGACGCAGCCGGCGATCAGCAAACGTATTGCCGGACTGGAACAGCAATTGAAGGTGCGGCTGTTTGATCGCCTGGGCCGTGAAGTCGGCCTGACCGAGGCCGGCCGCGCCCTGCTGCCACGGGCTTATCAGATACTGAATGTGCTGGACGACACCCGGCGCGCCCTGACCAATCTGACCGGCGAAGTGTCCGGCCGCCTGACCCTGGCCACCAGTCACCACATCGGTTTGCACCGTTTGCCACCCTTATTAAGGGAATTCACCCGGCGTTACCCACAAGTGGCGCTGGATATTCAGTTCCTCGATTCGGAAGTGGCCTACGAAGAAATCCTCCATGGCCGCGCGGAACTGGCGGTGATTACGTTGGCGCCGGAGCCGCACACGCTGGTCAAGGCGACACCGGTGTGGGACGACCCGCTCGATTTCGTGGTCGCCCCGGAGCATTCGCTGATCAGCAACGGCCCGGTGAATCTGGCAGACATCGCCCTGCATCCGGCGGTTTTCCCTGGCGGCAACACCTTTACTCATCACATCGTTCAGCGCCTGTTCGAGGCGCAGGGCTTGACACCGAACATCGCCATGAGCACGAATTATCTGGAAACGATCAAGATGATGGTCTCCATCGGCTTGGCCTGGAGCGTATTGCCG